>NZ_BBOC01000028.1:0-59863 GCF_001485335.1 Type-D symbiont of Plautia stali
GTTTGAGACCGAAAAGGACAGCATTGGCGACATCATTATTCTGCCGCGCGAACAAGCGGTGTTGATGACCTACTATCGCAACAACATCCATCACATGCTGGTGATGCCATCGCTGATTGCCGCCATCGTGCAGCAGCATCGCGAAGTCGATGAAGCGGAACTGCTGCGACAGGTCAGCCTGGTCTATCCGATGCTGAAGAGTGAACTGTTCCTGCGCTGGGATAACGCCGAGCTACCAGCACTGTTGAACGCACTCAGTGCTGAGATGGTGCGACAAGGGCTGATTACCTTGCAGGAAGGTCAGCTGCGCATGAACCCTGCGCGTCACCGTTCACTGCAGTTGCTGGCAGCCGGTATCCGCGAAACCTTACAACGTTTTGCGATTACCTTTGCCATTCTGAGTGCCAAGCCGACGATTAACCGCGGTACGCTGGAGAAAGAGAGCCGAACTTTGGCTCAACGTCTGTCGGTGCTGCACGGCATTAACGCACCGGAGTTCTTCGATAAAGCGGTCTTCACGACCTTAGTGCTGTCACTGCGTGACGAAGGGTACATCAGTGATTCGGGTGATGCCGATGCAGAGCGTACTCATATCATGTGGCAGATGCTGGCAGAGCTGGTTACCAGCGATGTGCGTCTGACCATTGAAAGTGCGGTTACTCACGAGTAATGCCTGTTAGAGGCGCACCTGGGTGCGCCTCTACATCAAAACAGATCAATAAACGGCTGGGTATTCAGCAACACCCCGATAAACATCACCAAACCCACATAGTTGTTATTCAGGAACGCCTGGAAGCAGGGATCGCGCTCGCGCTGGGCAATCAGCTTTTGCTGATGCACAAATAAAGCACCCGCCAGCAACAATGACCAATAAAACGCGCCATTCAGACTCAGCATCCAACCCACCAGCGCCATCAGGCCCAGCGTCGCCAGCTGCAACAAGCCAATGATCAGCTTGTCGTAACGCCCAAACAGAATCGCCGTAGATTTCACGCCAATCTTCAGGTCATCATCACGATCGACCATCGCGTATTGGGTGTCATAGGCCACTGTCCAGCAGATGTTCGCAAAGAACACCAGCCAACAAACAAGTGGTAAGGACTCACTAACTGCCGCCCATCCCATCGGAATTGCCCAGCCAAAGGCTGCGCCCAAAACCACCTGCGGCAAATGGGTAAAGCGCTTCATAAACGGGTAAACCCACGCCAGCGCCAGGCCGCCAAATGACAGCAGAATCGTCATGCGATTCATGGTCAGTACCAGCGCAAACGCCAACAGACCGAGCACCACGAACAGTATCTTGGCCTCTTTCTCCGTCACCGCGCCACTCGCCAGCGGCCTCGAAGCCGTGCGTTTAACGTGGCCGTCAACTTTGCGATCCGCGTAGTCATTAATGACACATCCCGCTGCACGCATGACAAACACACCCAGCACAAACACCACCAGCACAGACAACGGCGGCACGGCCATGCCTGACAGCCACAGTGCCCACATCGTTGGCCACATCAGCAGCAGGGTGCCAATCGGCTTATCAATGCGCATCAGGCGGCGATAGGCCTGCCACTTGGTCATGGTTAAGGTTTTTTCCACAGTCCTTTATCCTTGATCCAGCGCGCGATACAGCGGCGACGCCGGTAAAAACAGTTCAGTTAACATCAGCGGCTTGCCCGACAAACGCAGGCGAGAACGGCGTCCCCATAAATCCTCTACCTGACCGGGATCGATAAAATCACGGCTAAGGGTTGAGGAAGCAAACAAATAACGCCCCAGCGGACGGGTGCCGAGATTTTGTAGCATCAGCTCGGGGCCATTCAGCGTGCTTTCAGGCACCACCGTACGGCCAATTAACCAAGGTTCACCATCACCGCAGAGCACGATCTCACGCAGCCAAAATCGTTCGTCGGCAGGCAGGAACTCCGCTTCTTGCGCCATCTCGTCGGCACGGATAAAGCTTTCGCGGATCAGTTGAACCGTGACTTTCTGGCAATGTTGCTCGAAACGACGCGTCATCGAGTCTTCTTCCAGCAACCAGTCAAGTAATGGGGGCGAGAGTAAGGGGGAAGAGGCTGGCAGCCAGTGCAGTGCGCGTAACTGGCGCAGCGCTTGATGCGACATCAGGACATCTCCGGAAAAAAAGTTGCCCTAGTTTAGCGCAGAGAAACCGACGTGGCACTGTTGGTTGTGCCACGTCAGGAAGAAGATGTTATTCGCGCTTCAAGCGATTGCTGTTCGCCAGCCACAACGTGATCACCAAAATCAGGATCGCCGCCGAATAATAGAGCGTATCGAACGGATTTTTATGGTCAACGATGATCAGGCGGATAATCGCAGTGATACCGATATAGATGAAATAACGCAGCGGAAAGTGATAGCCCGACTGGAAATACTTCACGATCAGCGCGATAAACTCAAAATAAAGAAAATAGATGACGATCCCTTCAATCAGCAGGTAAGAAGAGGCCTGCTCGCCGGTGCTGAACAGTACCGTGGCTAAGTGAATCGTCTCTTTCCCCAAAAACACCACGAGGATGATGGCCAGAATCACCAGGCCAATGTTCAGAACCCACTGCAATACCGAAGCAATAAGCTGCCCCGGTGCTGATTTTGTTGTCATTTTTTGCGCCTTATCGTACGAGAACTCTCTGGCGCTATCATGCTGTAGTGTGATCGAAATCACAATATGCTACACATCAACATCCACACAGAGCGCGTCGTAGCGCCAGTACTCACAATCGCAATCGATCACCCTGCGCTGCCGATCGCGGTTGATGCGGGTGATCAGCAAACCTGGCGTCCCGCTGGCCACATTCAGCGCGGGTGCCGCTCGTGCAGGTAGCGGTCCGGGAAGAATGGTGAAACGCGCGCCACCGTAACGAATGCCGTAACGCTGATCGTAAAGGTCTGTGAGGGAACGCGTGAGGTCTTCATCCAGTAGACCGGGGAAAAAGGCCGGATTGAGGTAATGCTCAACGTACAACACCGCGCGGCCATCAATGCGTCTTAAACGGCGGATACGATAAACCTTGTCACCCTCCAGCAGATTTAAATGCCGGGCGATAGCCAGCTGTGCAGGCACTTCGCGCGCTTCAATCACTTCGGTGGTCGCCACCCGTCCCTGCTCAGCGGCCATCGCATGAAAATGGCTGTGATGAGCCGGGTTATAGACCAGCCGCGGGGGCGCCAGAAACCAACCGCGACGCAGTTCGCGATAAATAATCCCCTGCACTTCCAGCAAGCCCAGCGCTTCACGCAGCGTAATGCGCGTGGTGGAGTAGTGTTCGCTCAGGTTCCGCTCTGCAGGCAGGCGGCCGCTGGCAAATTCACCGTTTTCAATACGTTCGCACAGTGCTGCGGCAATCACGTCCGCCGTTTTCGACGACATTTTACAGCCTCTTATTAGTGCAATATCTGCACTATGACAGTTCGATGACTACAATATGACAAGCATATCCCACGCTTTAGCGCGCCGTATCCGCATGTGGAGCTGCGTGCCACACCACATTTCACCACCATGGTCATAAAACCTTCATCTGATCGGGCTAAATTGGCTCGGTTCTTGCTGGACTAGACCAAGACGTCCCACAACTTACACCCGGAGCAACCGAGATGAAAGCGTTTATCTCCTCTGTAGTAGCCAGTGCCGTACTGCTTGCGCTGCCCGCCGCGCACGCTGCCGATAACGACCTTGCCGCGCTGGAAAAAGCCGCGCGTGCTGAAGGACAAGTCAACAGCGTGGGTATGCCAGACAGCTGGGCAAACTGGAAAGACACATGGAATGACATCAGCAGCAAATATGGCCTGAAGCACAGCGACACTGATATGTCGTCTGCGCAGGAATTGGCGAAATTTGATGCAGAGAAAGAGAACGCCAGCGCCGATATCGGTGATGTGGGCGCGGCCTTTGGCCCTATCGCGGTCACCAAAGGTTTGGCACAGCCTTATAAACCTACGCACTGGGATCAGATCCCGAGCTGGGCGAAAGACAGCGAAGGCAACTGGATGCTGGCATACACCGGCACCATCGCTTTCCTGATCGACAAGCAGCAGGTGAAAGATGCACCGCACAGCTGGGCCGATCTGAAGAAAGGTAAGTATGTGGTTACTATCGGTGACGTCGGCGTCGCTGCTCAGGCGGCTAACGGCGTACTGGCCGCTAACTATGCGATGGGCGGTGATGAGAAGAACCTGAAACAGGCGCTGAATTTTTTCGGTGAGCTGGCAAAAGAAGGCCGTTTGGGCGTGACCGATCCGGTGATTGCCAACATTGAGAAAGGCGAGATTCAGGTTGCCGTGGTATGGGACTTTAACGGTCTGAACTACCGCGATCAGATTGACAAAAATCGCTACGAAGTGGTGATCCCATCTGATGGTTCGGTGATTTCCGGCTATACCACCATCATCAACAAATACGCCAAACACCCGAACGCCGCCAAGCTGACGCGTGAATATATCCTGTCCGATGAAGGTCAGATTAACCTGGCAAAAGGCTATGCACGTCCGATTCGTGCCGAGCATTTAACCCTGCCAGCCGATGTGCAGGCCAAACTGCTGCCGCAGTCTGAGTATAAAAATGCCCGTCCGATCAAAGACCAGGCTGCATGGGATAAGACCTCCAAAATGCTGCCGCGTCTGTGGCAAGAGAACGTCATCATTAATATGAAGCAGTAAGACATTAGGGTGCGCATTCGTGCGCACCAGGTTGCATGGGCGCCATCAATGGCGTAATCCATGTCAGTTAAGCGCATTTCGGTCGCCATAAATGGCAGCCCTACGACGATCCAGCGTGGTTTTCGTAGGGTGCGCATTAATGCGCACCGGGTAAGGAACGGGAATGAAAACAATCCTGGTGGTACTGGATGGGCTGAGCAATCAGGTGGCGCAGCATGCGATGGGCTATCTGTTCGCGGAATGCAAACAGGGTAACGGCCAATATTACACCTTAACCTGCGAGCTGCCTTCGCTGTCGCGTCCGCTGTATGAATGCATACTTACCGGGATTCCACCGGTGCATAGCGGAATCATTCATAACGGCGTTAACCGTTTAAGCAACCAGCGCAGCATCTTCCACTATGCACGTGCAGCCGGATTAACCACGGCCGCAGCGGCGTATCACTGGGTGAGTGAGCTTTACAATCAATCTCCGTTTAATGCCGCGCGCGATCGCCACACCCTCGCGCCTGAACTGCCGATTCAGTACGGCCATTTCTACTGGGACGACGGTTATCCCGATTCGCACTTGTTTGAAGATGCCGAGAGTTTGCGTCTTAAACACGCTCCCGACTTTTTATTGATCCACCCGATGAACATTGATGATGCTGGCCACAAGCACAGCCTGTCATCGCCGCAATACCGCAACCGCGCACGCATGGCCGATGGGTATCTATCGCAATGGATGCCGAACTGGCTCGCCGAAGGCTATCAGGTGATTGTCACCGCCGATCACGGCATGAACGATGACCGCTCGCACGGCGGGATTCTGCCGGAAGAGACGCAGGTGCCGCTGTTTGTGTTCGGCGCAGGCTTCTCACGCCAGCCCGACCTTGAACCGCAGCAGACCGAATTGTGCGGAATCGTCTGCTCTTTGCTTGGCGTCCCACATGATAAACCGGTATGCCGTGGCCTGCTGGCGGAGCCGCAATAATGAAGGGCAAAACCCTCGCCTCGCTGTTGCTCATTCCGTTCGCCATTTTCTGGGTCGCATTCCAGCTCGCGCCGTTGTTATGGATTGCCATAAACAGCTTCTGGAGCGACATGAATGAGCGCTGGGGCATTGATAACTATAGCGATATCCTCACCTCGCCGTTTTATCTGCAGGCGTTTCGCCTGTCACTGGACATCTCCATCTGGTCGAGCATTTACGGCCTGCTGATTTCACTGATTGCCGGGTATTCGCTGCATCAACTGGGCGAAGGCCGTTTTCAACGCTTCCTGATGTCTTTCACCAACATGACCAGCAACTTCGCCGGCGTACCGCTGGCCTTTGCCTTTGTCATTTTGCTGGGGATGAACGGCTGCCTGACGCTGCTGTTGCGCCATTACGGCATGCTGGAAGGGTTTAAACTGTTTTCCCGTGACGGCATGGTGCTGGTGTATACCTGGTTCCAGATCCCGCTCGGCATTCTGCTGCTCTATCCCGCCTTTGATGGATTGCGCAAAGACTGGGAAGAGTCGGCTGCGTTGCTCGGTGCCAGCCGCTGGCGCTACTGGTGGCATATCGGTTTACCGATTCTGTTCCCTGCGCTGCTGGGTACGTTCGTCATTCTGCTGGCCAACGCGCTGGGTGCCTACGCCACCATTTATGCGCTGACCACCGGCAACTTCAATGTGGTACCGGTCCGTATCGCCGCCCTGGTGTCAGGGGATATCTCACTCGACCCAAATACCGGCGGGGCGCTGGCAATGCTACTGGTGCTGATCATGGCGCTGATTACCGTGGTGCAGCAGTATCTGGTGCGCCGCAGTTATCTCAACGCGAAATCACAGGAGTAGAACGTGTCTCGCGCGGAAAAAATTTACCATCGCCTGATTATCTGGCTACTGCTGATCATACTGGCCGCGCCGCTGCTGGCGACGCTGCTGTATGGCATCTCCACGGACTGGAGCGACACCATTCTGCCGCAGGGCTTTACCCTGAAGTGGCTAACGGCGCTGTGGAGCGATCCCCGTTTCCTGACGTCACTCGGCCATTCGCTGCTGATTTGCTTCGGCGCTTTGCTGTTCTCCTTAGTGCTGGTGCTGCCTGCGATGTTTGTAATCGCTTACTATTATCCAAGACTGGATGCGGTGATGAACGTGCTGATTCTGATGCCGTTTGCCGTGCCGCCGGTGGTGTCGTCAGTAGGTTTACTGCAGCTTTATTCATCGTCGCCGTTAATGATCACCGGCACGCCGTGGATTCTGATTGGCTGCTACTTCACCATTGCCCTGCCGTTTATCTATCGCGCTATCGCCAACAATATGCAGGCCATCAACCTAAAAGAGCTGATTGATGCCTCACACCTGCTGGGTGCCAGCACCTGGCAGGCCGCCCTGTTTGTGGTGCTGCCCAACCTGCGCAAAGGGGTGTTCATTGCGGTACTGCTGTCGTTCTCTTTCCTGATAGGTGAGTTTGTATTCGCTAACCTGTTAGTCGGCACCCGCTATGAAACCTTGCAGGTTTATCTCTATAACATGCGCAATGGCAGCGGCCACTTCACCAGTGCGTTGGTGATCTCCTATTTTGCTGTCGTCCTGCTGGTCACCTGGCTGGCGAATGCCCTCAATCCTGAACGAGGCTGACCATGAGTTATTTGAACGTCACCCAGCTGAACAAAAGCTACGGCCCTACCAGCATCTTTGAAAATATCGATTTCAGCGCCGAGGAAGGCGAGTTTGTGACCCTGCTCGGCCCCAGTGGCTGCGGCAAATCCACGTTGCTGCGCTGCATCGCCGGGTTAACCGATGTTGATAGCGGGAAAATTCTGTTGCAGGGTCAGGATATCGTGCCGTTGCCGCCGCAGAAGCGCACCATCGGTATGGTGTTCCAGAGCTACGCGCTGTTCCCCAATATGACGGTCGAGAAGAACGTGGCATTCGGCCTGAAAATGCAAAAGCTGGGCAGCAGCGATATCCAAAAGCGTGTGATGGAAGCGCTGGCGCTGGTGGAACTCACCGATTTCGCCCGCCGCTATCCCCATCAACTTTCCGGTGGTCAATGCCAGCGCGTGGCCCTGGCGCGTTCGCTGGTGACGCGCCCGCGCCTGCTGTTGCTGGACGAACCGCTTTCCGCCCTTGATGCTCGCATTCGCCGCCATCTGCGCGAACAGATTCGCCATATTCAGCAGGAGCTGAAGCTCACCACCATTTTCGTCACCCACGATCAGGAAGAAGCGCTGACGCTGTCGGACCGTATCGTGTTGATGAACCGTGGCAAAATCGTGCAAAACGGCAATGCTGAAGCGCTCTACACTCAGCCTGCCGACCTGTTTGCCGCCGGTTTTATCGGCAACTACAACCTGCTGAGTGCCGAACAGGCGACGCAACTCACCGGACAGACCTTTAGCGGCCAGGTGGCGATTCGCCCTGAATCGATCCGCTTGAGTGCACCACAGGAGGGGATTCCAGCCACCATCATCAGCCACAGTCTGCTGGGTAACGTGATCCGCTATCGTGTTTTAGCGAACAATGTCGAGTTATCGGTCGATGTGCTGAACCGCAGCGTGGCAGATTTGCACCCTGCTGGCATGCAAATTGGTCTACAGTTAGAGATGTCGACGTTGCGCCAGGTCGCTTAAATTTAACGAAAAATTGGCAACGCAACGCGGCAGAAATTTGTCCCGGTTGCGCTCACCGTCAGGCGGCTAACCGCATGATTACAGCCTGACGGAAGAGGAGCCAGCCAACGTGTTAACCCTACTCAATCTCTTGTCTGCCGTGGCCCTGCTGGTATGGGGCACGCACATTGTGCGTACCGGCATTATGCGCGTTTACGGTGCCGATTTACGGCGCGTGCTCAGTCGCAGCGTGGAAAGGAAGCCGATGGCGTTCCTCGCGGGCATTGGCGTTACCGCGCTGGTACAAAGCAGTAACGCCACCACCTTACTCGTCACCTCGTTTGTGGCGCAGAATCTGGTGAGTCTCACCCCCGCGCTGGTGGTGGTACTCGGCGCTGATGTCGGTACCGCTATTATGGCGCGCATACTGACCTTCGATCTCTCCTGGCTTTCGCCGCTGTTTATCTTCTTTGGCGTGGTGTTTTTCCTCAGTCGTAAGCAGACGCGTGCCGGACAAATGGGCCGCGCAGCGATTGGCCTGGGGCTGATATTGCTGGCGCTGCAACTGATTGTCGCCGCTGCCAAGCCCATCACCCAAGCGGCTGGCGTACAGGTGCTGTTCTCAACATTGACCGGCGACATCATGCTGGATGCACTGATCGGTGCGGTGTTTGCCATCATCAGTTATTCCAGCCTCGCTGCCGTGCTGATTACCGCGACACTCACGGCGGCAGGCGTGATCTCTTTCAAAGTCGCGCTCTGTCTGGTCATTGGGGCCAACCTCGGCAGCGGCTTACTGGCGATGATTAACGCCAGTGGCTCAAATGCCGCAGGCAAGCGTGTCGCGCTCGGCAGCCTGCTGTTTAAGCTGATTGGCAGCCTGGCGATTCTGCCGTTGGTGAATTACGTTGCCGATGTGCTGGATAAACTGCCGGTGAACGATGAAGAGTTAGTGATCTTCTTCCACGTCTTCTACAACCTGATTCGCTGTCTGATTATGGTGCCGTTTGCCGAACCGATGGCGCGACTGTGCCGACGGATGATCGCAGACGACCCAGACAATGAGACCCATTTAAAACCGAAACACCTCGACAGCAGCGCCCTGGATACCCCCGCGCTGGCGCTGGCTAATGCCTCACGCGAAACGCTGCGTATTGGCGATGTGGTGGAACAGATGATGGAATCGTTCAATAAAGTGGTGCACGGCGAATTGCGTGAAGAGCGCGCCGTGCGGCGTCTGGATGATGATGTCGATGTGCTGTATACCGCGATCAAACTTTATCTGGCGCGCATGCCAAAAGAAGACCTCGCCGAGGAAGACTCTCGCCGCTGGGCAGAGATCATTGAGATGGCGTTAAACCTTGAACAGGCAGGTGACATCATCGAACGCATGTGCGCGGACGTGGCGGATAAATCTCTGCACGCCCGCCGCGCCTTCTCGACGGAAGGACTGGAGGAATTGAATACCCTACAAGAGCAGGTGGTGAATAACCTTCGCCTCAGCTTGTCGGTGTTTTTATCTAAAGACATCACCAGCGCGAAACGTCTGCGTCGCTCCAAGCACCGTTTTCGCATTCTGATTCGCCGCTTCTCACATGCGCACGTTGAGCGCTTGCATCAACAGAACGTGCAGAGCATTGAAACCAGTTCACTGCATCTGGGGTTATTAGGGGATATGAAGCGCCTGAATTCGCTGTTCTGCGCGGTGGCGTATACGGTGCTGGACCAGCCGGATGATGAGCGGGAAGAGGATTGACGGCCAGGTCGCCATTAATGGCGCCATCAGCTGGTTGCGGTGTTCGGCAAGGTCGCCATAAATGGCGACCCTACGGGCGGAAATATGTGGGTTTTGTAGGGTGCGCATTCATGCGCACCTGGAAAATATTACGACAGCAAACTGAACGCGATCATCCCGACAATCGCACCGGTGGTGCCCAGGATGGTTTCCATCAGCGTCCAGGTCTTCAGCGTTTCACCTTCGGTCGCACCGGTAAAGCGGCCAAACAGCCAGAACCCGGCATCGTTCACGTGGCTGATAATGATTGAACCGCCGCCGATACAGATCGACAGTGCCGCCAGCTGCGCGCCGCTGTAGTGCAGCGGCTCAATCACCGGCATCACTAAACCGACAGTGGTTAAACAGGCAACGGTTGCTGAACCCTGAATCACGCGGATCGCGCCAGAGAGAATAAAGCACGCCAGCGCAATCGGCATCCCGGCACCGGTCAGCGCGTGGCCCAATACCGGGCCCACGCCAGAATCCACCAGCACCTGCTTAAACACGCCGCCCGCACCGATCACCAGCAGAATAATCCCCGCCGGTTGCAGTGCGCTGCCGCACACTTGCATCACCTTCTCTTTATCCATGCCCTGACGATAGGCCAGGCCATAAATCGCCACCAGGCACGCCAGCAGGATGGCGGTGAACGGATGGCCGATAAACTCCAGCCACTCATACAAGCGTGAATCCGGCGTGGTAAAGCGCGCACCAATGGTTTTCAGGCCGACCAACAGCAACGGGAACAGAATCAGTGCCAGACTGAAGCCAAACGACGGCAACTTGCCCTCTTCCACTTCTGGTTGATGATCTTCGGGCGGCGCACTGAAGCTGACATGGCGGGCAATGAAGTTACCGAACAGCGGCCCCGCGATCAGCATGCCCGGAATCGCCGCACACAGACCGAGCAGTATCATCCAGCCAAAATCCGCGTGCATCTGTGAAGCCAGCAGCATCGGCGCAGGTCCTGGCAGGAGAAAAGCCGCCGAGGCCGCTACCCCGGCAAACAGCGGAATCACCAGCTTGACCAGATTGCCTTGAGTACGCCGAGCCACCGCAAAAGCGATGCTAATCAACAACACCACCGCCACCTCAAAGAACAGCGGCAGCGCACAGATCAATCCGGCGATCCCCATCGCGTAGTGAGCACGGTTTTCACCAAAGGCTTTCAGCATACGAATAGCAATCTGATCGACCGCGCCGGTTTCATGCAGGATTTTGCCAAACATCGCGCCCAGCGCCACCACGATGGCGAGAAACCCGAGCGTTCCCCCCATGCCTTTTTGCATGGTGTCGGCAATTTTATCCAGCGGCATGCCAGAGAACAGACCGGCACCAATCGAGACTAACATCAGGGCGACAAAGGCGTGCATACGCGCTTTCATCACCAAAAACAGCAGCAGCAGGACAGAGCCTGCTGCGGTTAACACCAGCGTTGCGGTACTCATCACTAACCCTTGTTGATTGCTTCCTCAATGGTCGCAACCGTGGCCGCAACGACTTCATCCAGTGAATGATTAATATCAACCACCAGTACATCGGGCTCGTCGGCCCCAGGTTCTTGCAAGGTTTCAAACTGCGTGACCAGCATCTGCGGCTTAAAGAAGTGACCTTTACGCGCTTTCAGACGGGATTCGATCGTCTCAAAATCACCTTTCAGATAGATGAATTTAAGATTCTGATTGCCCTGACGCAGGATGTCGCGATAGGACTTTTTCAGCGCCGAGCAAACAATGATGGAAATGGCCTGGGTGCGCTGCATGGCGAACGCGGCATCATTCAGTGCCTGCAACCACGGCTGACGATCGTTATCGTCCAGTGGATGACCGTCGGCCATTTTCATGATGTTGCTGCGCGGATGGAGGAAATCTCCATCAAGAAAGGCGGTGCTCAGCTGATGAGAAACCTGGTTAGCGACAGCAGACTTTCCGCTGCCGGAAACGCCCATCAGGATAAAGACGTGGTGCGATGGAGATGGCGTAGTCATTGTTTTGCGCTCCGGCAGTTGCCCTGCCAATGTTACCGATAACAAATTTGATTATCATTGTCGGAGCCCACTGCAGGACTGGCAACCCTTGTTAGGCGGAAAAGCACGAAAGTGTGAACTGACTCAAATAATCGCCAAAATCAGATGCTGCCACCTTCAGCAATTTCAAACCCAACATCCAGTGGCTCAGTCACGCTGGTATCACCGCCAATCCGCGCCAGCAGCATTGCTGCTGATTCACGTCCCATACGCTCACGCGGCGTCAACACCGTGGCAAGGCGCGGCGTGACCACTTGCGTAATATCGTGGCCGTGGAAACCGGCAATCGCCATCTGCTCAGGCACGCGTAATCCCTGGCGCTGGCACTCAAACATTGCACCCACGGCCAGGTCATCATTGGTACAGAACAGACTGTCGGTTTTGGGATGGCGCTTCTGCGCTTCACGCAGCAACTGTGCACCGGCGCTAAATGAAGAGGCATCTTCCATCATCACACTGTGCGGGGTTAATCCCGCTTCACGCATCGCTTGCTCGTAACCCTGCTGTTTTTGCAGGGTACGTTCATCAAGACGAGCACCGAGGTAAACGGTGTGAGAATGGCCTTTTTTCAGGATAGCATGCGTCATCTGACGCGCGGCTTCGACGTTATCAAAACCCACCGCCATATCGAGGCATGGCGTGACGCAATCCATCATTTCAATCACCGGGATACCCGCCACTTCCAGCATGCGCAGCGTGCCTGGTGTGTGCGTGCGCTCAGTGAGGATCACGCCATCAATGTTCCAACCCAGCAGTGAACGTAGCTGTAGCTCTTCTTTCTGTGGGTTATAGCCGAAGTGCGCCACCAGCGTTTGATAACCGGCTTCATCGGTGACGGTTTCAATACCGCGTAGTACATCGGCGAAAACCTGGTTGGTAAGCGAAGGCAGTAACACACCAATCGCCCGGCTGGTGGCGTTAGAGAGCATATCGGGGGCGCGGTTAGGGATGTAACCCAGTTCATCAAGCGCCACGGCGATCTTATCGCGCAGTGCCGCAGAGACCTGATCGGGGTTACGCAGGTAGCGGCTGACGGTCATTTTTGTGATGCCGACGCGATCGGCAACGTCCTGTAATACCGGTCTTTTCTTCTTCATCGTATGCGCCTGAGGTCAGAGATACGATGAGTCTATCATTTTTTTGTCATTTTCAGGCTGTGGAGCGGCAATGGCAAAACCGCGCGATGAATCGCGCCGCTACCGATCACATGAAATCCGTAGCGGCGCAATTTATTGCGCGGGGTTTACACCGGCGGCAAATCAAACAACAGAATCTCGGCATCGCTGTCGGCTGTCAGCGTCAGCGCGCTTTCATCCCAGATCGCCAACGCATCGCTGGTGCCGACTTGCTCGCCATTCACGCTCACCAGACCTTTCACCACCTGAATCCATACGCGGCGGCCGGCTTCGATAGCCACATCATCCGTTTCACCTTCCGCAAACACCCAGCGCGATAAGGTCATATCCTGGAACACTTTCAGTGAACCTTCACGCTCATCCGGTGACAGCACAAACTGGCGGCCTTTGACATCAGCAAAGCGGCGCTGCGCATAGCGTGGCTCAATCCCTTTGCGCTCTGGAATGATCCAGATCTGATACAAATGCAGCGGATCGCTGGCGCTGGCGTTGTACTCCGAGTGACGCACCCCGGTGCCGGCGCTCATGATTTGGAACTCACCGGCCGGGATCTGCTCTTTGTTACCCATGCTGTCCTGATGCTCAACCGTACCCGAGAGCACATAGGTCAGGATTTCCATGTCTTTGTGCGGATGGGTACCAAAACCCTGGCCGCCATCGATCACATCTTCATTGATAACGCGCAGGGCGGAGAAGCCCATAAAGTTGGCATCGTAATAATCCGCGAAGGAAAAAGTGTGCCAGCTATCCAGCCAACCGTGATTGGCGTGACCGCGTTCTTCAGCTTTGCGTACGTAAATCATGTTCAATTCTCCTCAATGTTTTTTACAGTGTGGACTTGAGGTGAATCTATTGATAGCTGAAAAACTTCACGCCTCTGTTCAAAAATGCTGAACGTTTTGGCGAGGGTTGCACAGAGCAGATGAAGGAGGTCAATCGCAGGCAAAAAAAAAGCCAGCACCCGAGCTGGCTAAGAAACACTGGAAGCAATGTGAGCAATGTCGTGCTTACCCGGTTGTCAGGAGACGTTCCCGAGTCCGCATGACAATAATAATCATTATCATTCGCGTCTGTAAACCCTTTTTGCGATTTATTTTTGATTGACGCGTTGCGAGAATTCCTTGATGTTAAAGGGGATTTTATTCACTTTGCACAAGGAGTCGCCTTATGAGTCAAGTCACTGTTCGTCATGCCACCCCCGAAGATGCTGCAGCCTTAACCCACCTTTATAGCCAGCCGGAGACCCAGGCTGGCACACTGCATCTTCCTTATCAGTCACCTGTGCTGTGGCAGGAGCGCCTAAATGATGTGCGCCCTGGTCAGCACCGCCTGGTGGCCTGCATTGATGAACAAGTGGTAGGGCAACTCACGCTGGATGGAATCACCGTGGCACGCCGTCGACACGTGGCATCGATTGGCATGGGTGTTGATCCGGCTTTTCACCGTCGTGGCGTGGGTTCCGCGCTGATGGCGGCGATGATTGACCTGTGCGACAACTGGCTGCAGGTAACGCGTATTGAGTTAACGGTGTTTGCCGATAACCACAAAGCGATTGGCTTGTATCAGAAGTTTGGCTTCGAGATTGAAGGCACCGCGAAGCGTTTTGCCATACGCGATGGCGAAATGATTGATACGCATTACATGGCGCGATTGAAATAAATCCAGGTGCGCATCAATGCGCACCCTACAAAGCCAGGGGCGCCATTAATGGCGCCTCCTTTTTTCTAATAACCCGCACTCAAATCATCCACCGAACGCGGATCGGACGCGCCATAACGCATGCCATCCGGCCCGATCATAATGCTCTGTGTGCTACCCATTGCGGGCAGGACTTTCACATGCTGGCCTTTGGCCTCCAGCAGGCGCAGCGTATCCGGGCTGAAGCCTTTCTCCACGCGCAACTGATCCGGCAACCACTGATGATGGAAGCGCGGTGCGTTAGTGGCTTCCGCCACGTTCATACCGAAATCGATGCTGTTCACTACCATTTGCAGCACGGTGGTAATAATTCGGCTACCGCCTGGGCTGCCGGTCACCAGCCAGGTTTTCCCGTCTTTCGCCACAATCGTCGGTGACATCGATGACAGCGGACGCTTGGCCGGTTGCACCGCATTGGCCTCACCGCCCACTAAGCCATACACGTTTGGCGTACCCGGTTTGGCGGAGAAATCATCCATTTCGTTGTTCATCAGGATGCCGCTCTGCCCGGCAACAATGCCGCTACCGAAGTAGGTATTCAGCGTATATGTCACCGCCACCGCATTGCCATCTTTATCCACCACCGAGAAGTGCGTGGTTTGGTTGCTTTCGTAAGGCTCCAGTTTACCCGGTTTGATTTCACTGGAAGGACGCGCTTTGTTGACGTCGATCTGCTGCGCCAGGGTTTTGGCGTAGGCTTTGCTGGTCAATGCCTGCTGCGGCACTTTGACAAAATCAGGGTCACCCAAATACTCCGAGCGATCGGCATACGCGTATTTCTCCGCTTCCGCCATCACCTGCATCGCATCGGCGCTGCCAAAGCCCCACTTCGCCAGATCGAAGTTTTCCAGGATATTGAGGATCTGCACGATGTGAATGCCGCCTGAGGATGGCGGTGGCATGGAGAACACTTCATAGCCACGATAGGTACCACTCACGGGTTTGCGCTCCACAGCGCGATAGGCTGCCAGATCCGGCTTACCGATCAAACCACCGTGCTGTGCCATTTCGCCCGCGATCTCATCGGCGATTTTGCCTTTGTAGAAGGCATCTGGCCCCTGCTGAGCGATCAGTTGCAGGCTGTGCGCGAGGTTCTTCTGCACCAGACGATCGCCTTTCTGATAAGGCTGACCATCCGCTTTGTAGAAGATCTCACGGCTGTTGTCGTGGTTGATAAGAGTCTCTTTACCGTAGGTCGCCAGGTCATCAGCCAGCGCATCGTTGACGATAATGCCGTCACGCGCCAGCTTGATTGCCGGAGCCAACAGTTTGCTCAATGGCAAGGTGCCATATTTCTGTGCGGCGAGCGCAAATCCCGCCACGGTGCCCGGCGTGCCAGAGGCTAAGTGCGAAGTCAGCGATAACTTCGGATCAGCGTTGCCCTGTTTATCGAGGAACATATCGCGCGAGGCACGGGCCGGAGCCATTTCACGGAAGTCGATGGCGGTCGTGCGGCCAGATGCGGTACGCAGCATCATAAATCCGCCGCCGCCCAGGTTGCCGGCCTGCGGATGCGTCACGGCCAGCGCAAATCCCACCGCTACCGCCGCATCCACGGCGTTACCGCCCTGCTTAAGAATATCGACGCCCACTTCCGTTGCTATCGCATCCACGGACGCCACCATGCCGTGCTTCGCCTTCACCGGGTGGAAGGTATCGCTATCCACGCCATAGGAAACAGGCGGAGCGCTGGCAGGCGTGGCCTGTGCGCCCTGCACCACGGTAAAACTCATGAGTAACGCCCAGCCAATCTGGCGCATGCTGCCCTGTTTTCTCATCCTGCTATCATCCTTTTCAGTTGTTTACATTTGTTATGAACTGATGCAAGTGTTTGCAAACACGATAGAAAACTGTAGCAGTAAGCCAAATTCGGTGCACTCCTGGTGATGGACTTTGTGACATCGCATAAACTTATAGATGCAGCCACTCCCTCACACAGCAGGCTGCATTAATGGAGGAATACCATGAAAAAATGGCTAATTGTGATTGCCGCGTTGCTGCCACTGAGCGGCATGGCGAATATGCTGAATAACACCAGCGAGCCCTACAAACCCGGCTACAACCCGAGCCAGCAACGGATGCAGACGCAAATGCAGGTGCAGCAGCAGCAACAGCAGCAAAAATTGCGTCAGGATCAGCAACAGCAAAATCAGGAATTGCAGCGCAAAATGCAGGAACGGCGGGACAGTGCCCAGCAGCGCGTGATTCAGCAGCAGCCGGGCCAGCAGAGCGGGAATTAACGGAAGTCCGGGCCGATAATGTCGATGCGATCGGTGCAGATGGCGTCGACACCCCAGTTTAACAGCTCGCGCGCTCGCGCGGGCTGATTCACGGTGTACACCAGAATGTGTAATCCGGCGGCTTTCAGCTGCGCGGTGCGCTCAGCATCCAACAATTTGTGATTCAGATGGATGGAAACACAGCCCAGCGCCGACGTCAGCGTTAACCAGTCATCGTGCCATTCATCCAACAGCAATCCACGAGGCAGTTCAGGCACCGCCTGCATCGCCGCTTCCAGTGCGTCATAAGAGAAGGAAGACAACAGCGGTGCCGTTTGCCCCTGCCAGAGTTCGCGTGCAGCTAACGCCACATCACGTCCGGTTTCCTGCTCTTTGCCCGTGGTGGGTTTGATCTCGATGTTCGCCATCATCTGATGCTGACGGCAGCGTTCCGCCACGTCACGCAACAGTGCCAGGGGTTCGCCCTCATACTCGCGGCTGTACCAGCTCCCCGCATCGAGCTGCGACAACTTACTCCATGACAGATCGCCTGCTACACCCCAGCCGTTGCTGGTGCGGTCCAGCGTGTCGTCATGCAGCAGGAATACCTGCTTATCCTCTGACAGCTTTGCATCAAACTCGATCATGGTATGACCGTACTGCGCGCCGACATCAATCGCCGCGAGGGTATTTTCCGGGGCCAGTTTACCGCCGCCGCGATGCGCGACGATCTGTGGGTAGGGCCAATTTTCTGCACTCATTCCAGACGCTTTCCATGGGTAGAATCGAAGAAGTGTAACGCATCTGGCGGCAGATGTAGCCACAGGGTGCTGCCCGATGTCGGACGCTCGCTGTGTGGCAAACGCACCACCAGTCGCGTATTGCCAATGCGACCGTGTGCGAGGTTATCCGCCCCCAGCATCTCCAGTGTATCCACCACCAGCGGGATTCCCCCAGCGGCTTGCGAGCTGAGCACCAGATGTTCAGGACGAATGCCCAGCGTCAGCGGGCGGTTTGCCCATTTGGCTTTGCTTTCGCCCAGCGGCAAACTGTTGAGCGCATCCAGTGTAAAGCGGGTGCCATCACTGTTGATCTGGCCTGGCAGCAGATTCATCGCTGGCGCACCAATGAAGGAAGCGACAAACTGGCTGGCGGGGCGTTCATACACTTCTACTGGCGTGCCGACTTGCTCCACGACGCCTTTGTTCATCACCATGACGCGCTGTGCCAGCGTCATCGCTTCCACCTGATCGTGCGTCACGTACAGGCTGGTGGTTTTCAGACGACGATGCAGCTGTTGCAACTCAAGGCGCATTTGTACACGCAGGCGCGCATCAAGGTTCGACAGCGGTTCATCAAACAGGAATACCGCGGGTTCACGCACGATGGCGCGGCCCATCGCCACACGCTGACGCTGGCCACCAGAAAGCTCACGTGGACGACGCGCCAGCAGGTGATCCAGCTCCAGACTGCGTGCCGCTTCCATTACACGCTGATCAATTTGCTCTTTGCCCATGCCGCGAATTTTCAGGCCATACGCCATGTTTTCGCCCACCGTCATGTGCGGATAGAGCGCGTAGTTCTGGAACACCATGGCAATACCACGATCTTTCGGTTCCATGTTGGTCACGCGTTTGTCGTCGATATAGATATCGCCCGAGGTCACACGTTCCAGGCCTGCCACCATACGCAGCAGCGTTGATTTACCGCAGCCGGAAGGGCCGACCATCACCATAAATTCGCCATCATTGATGGTGATGTTGAGTGGCTGGATGATCTGATTTTTGCCGTCATACGATTTGGTGACGGTCTGAAGGGTTACGCCTGCCATTTATTTATCACTCTCCACCAGGCCACGTACAAAGGCACGTTGCATCACGAGTACCACCACCACCGGTGGGATCAGGGTTAATAACATTGCCGCCATCACTTCATTCCACTGCGTAGGGCCGCCGCTGGTGTTGATCATACTTTTCACCCCGGCTACTGCGGTGCTGAGTGAAGGATCGTTGATGATCAACAGCGGCCACAGATACTGGTTCCAGCCGTAGATAAAGGTGATCACGAACAGGGCGGCGAGATTGGTTTTGGACAGCGGTAACACGATGTCCCAGAAGAAACGCATCGGGCTGGCGCCATCAATACGAGCCGCCTCAATCAGCTCATCCGGCAGTGACATAAAGAACTGGCGGAACAGGAAGGTGGCGGTTGCAGAGGCCATCAACGGCAGCGTCAAACCGCTGTAGCTGTCGAGCATGTGCAGGTTTGAAATCACTTCTACCGTGGGGAAGATACGCACTTCAACCGGCAGCATCAGCGTGATGAAGATCAGCCAGAAGAACAGCGTGCGCAGCGGAAAGCGGAACCACACCAGCGCGAACGCGGAGAGCATCGACACCGCAATTTTGCCCACGGTGATGCCAAGCGCCATGATCAGGCTGTTCATCATCATCATGCCAAATGCCGGACCGCTGCCGTTAACCCCTTGAGTCCAGATGCGTGAGATGTTGTCCCACAGGTGCGTACCCGGCACCAGCGTCATCGGCACCTGATACACCGCTTCGTTATCCAGCGTTGCCGCCACAATCGCCACGTATAGCGGGAAGAGAATGCTCAGCACGCCAAGCACCAGCAAGGTATGGCTGAAGATATCCAGCCCGCGTCGATTTTCAATCATTGGTATTGCACCTTACGCTCGACAAAGCGGAATTGCAGGATGGTCAGGCCAATCACCAGCAGCATCAGCACCACCGACTGGGCGGCAGAGGATGAGAGATCCAACCCGGTAAAGCCTTCACGGTAGATTTTGTAAATCAACGTGGTGGTGGCCTGCACCGGACCACCGCCCGTGGCGGCATCGATCACCGGGAAGGTATCGAAGAAGGCATACACCAGGTTGACCACCAGCAGGAAGAAACTCACTGGCGTAATCAGCGGCAGTGACAGGTTGAAGAAACGGCGCACCGGTCCGGCACCGTCAATCGCTGCCGCTTCCACCAGCGATTTTGGAATCGACTGCAGCGCGGCGAAGAAGAACAGGAAGTTGTAGCTCATCTGCTGCCAGATGGAGGCCAGCACGATCAGGAACATCGCCTGACCACTGTTTTGCGCGTAGTTCCAGTTGTAGCCAATCTGGTTCAGCAGGTGGCTGAACAGGCCGAGGCCGGGGTTGAACAGGAACATCCACAGCACGGCTGCCACCACGGGCGCAACGGCGTAGGGCAGCAGTAATAAGGTTTGATACAGCTTTTTCAGACGCACCACATAATCAACCAGCGCCGCCAGCAGCAGCGAGAAGGTCATGCCGCACACCGTGACCAGTGCGCTGAACTCAATGGTGGTCCAGAAAGAGTCGAGATAATAGCTGTCGCTAAACAAGCGCTTGAAGTTATCCAGACCGACAAAGGTGCTGGAAATGCCAAAGGGATCGATGCTTTGCAACGAATACCACAGCGCTTCCCCGGCAGGCCACAGGAAGAAAATGGCGGTGATCACCAGCTGCGGTGCGACCAGCAAATAGGGCAGAAAACGGGAGCGAAAAACGGGGCGTGATGAGGACATAACAGACTCGCCAAAGAGAAATCGGGGCTGACGCCACGCGCCAGCCCCGAGACAACGGAATTACTTCACTTGCTGTTCAAAACGACGCAGCAGTTCATTTCCGCGCTTCACTGCGTTATCCAGTGCGGCTTGTGGTGCCTGTTTACCCGTCCACACGCCTTCCAGTTCCTCGTCCACGATGGTACGAATCTGTGGCATGTTGCCCAGACGCATGCCTTTGGTGAACGGCAGTGGATCTTTGTTCAGCATCTGACGCGTGGCAATGTCTGCACCTGGGTTCTTGTCGTAGAAGCCCTGCTGTTTGGTCAGCTCATACGCTGCAGTGGTGATCGGCAAGTAACCGGTCTTCTGGTGCCACTCTGCGGCGATCTCTGGCTGCGCCAGGAACTTCATAAACTCTGCTACGCCTTTGTAGGTGTTGGCATCTTTGCCTTTCATTACCCACAGGCTCGCGCCGCCGATAATGGCGTTCTGCGGTGCGTCTGGCACGGTTGAGTCGTATGGCATCATGCCTACGCCGAAGTTGAACTTCGCGTAGTGCTTGATATCCGCCAGTGAACCTGAAGACGCGGTGGTGATGCCGCAATCGCCGTTATAGAACTTGGCAGTGGACTCATCTTTACGGCCGAAGTAGGTGAAATCACCTTTCTTGTTCATGTCTTCGAGCATTTGGATGTGGCGCACCTGCACCGGCTTGTTGAACTCCAGCACTGCATCGGTCCCGTCGAAGCCGTTGTTCTTGGTGGCAACCGGCAGTGCATGCCAGGCGCTGAAGTTTTCGATCTGAATCCAGCCCTGCCAGCCACTGGCGTAGCCACAGGTCATGCCGGCTTTACGCAGTGCATCGGCATCTTTCGCCAGTTCCTGCCAGGTTTTCGGTGGCTGGTCTGGGTTCAGGCCGGCTTTCTTGAAGGCGTCTTTGTTGTAGTACAGCACCGGGGTAGAGCTGTTAAACGGCTGAGAAATCAGCTGGCCTTTGCTGTCGCTGTAGTAACCCGCAACGGCTGGCACGAACTGTTTTGGATCCATCTGCACGCCCGCGTCTTTAAACACGTCATGCACCGGAACGATAGCCTTAGAAGCCATCATGGTTGCCGTACCCACTTCGTAAACCTGCAGAATAGCCGGGGCTTTACCGGTACGCACAGCAGCGATACCCGCTGCCAGGCTCTGCTCATAGTTACCTTTATAAGTTGGTACGATTTTGTATTCTGGGTGAGCCTGGTTAAAACGTTGTGCCAGAGAATCGACTTCTTTGCCTAACTCGCCTTCCATTGAGTGCCAGAAAGGAATGTCTGTAGCAGCCAGCGCATTACCGCTGAGCGCCAGACCGAGCAACACACTCATCAGGCGGGGACGAAGCGTAAAAGCGGACATAAGTTTTTTCCTGTGCTTGTTAGGTACGCGCGATATCACGCATTTTTTTGTTCGCGAAGTAACATGACACGAGGAAATGACGGAAAAATAACAGGATTATGACGGGAATGTGACGAGGTAAAAGCGCATAAGAAAGTTTTAAGTGGCACGAATTATCTCAAATTCGTGCACTGTGTTCGGACCGTCGGCGTTACATTCAAACCGCACCTTCAATCAGACCGCCGGCGGCGCAGTCAGATTGCGGGCGGACAGCGCGCACATTATTGTAGCGGCGCGATTCATCGCGCGTTTGCAGGAAGCGCAATGAATTGCGCCGCTACGGATCTATGCAGCCATGATAGTATTTCAGGCCCCCAGGTAAGCGCTACGTACCGCTTCGTTGGACAACAACGCTTCTCCGCTGTCTTCCAGCACCACATGACCGTTCTCCAGTACGTAGCCACGATCGGCCAACTTCAGTGCCTGGTTGGCGTTTTGCTCCACCAGAAAGATGGTCATGCCCTCTTTACGCAGTTGCTCAATAGTGTCGAAAATCTGCTGAATGATAATCGGCGCTAAGCCCAAAGAAGGTTCATCTAGCAAAAGTAAACGCGGCTGGCTCATCAACGCGCGGCCAATGGCCAGCATCTGTTGCTCACCACCGGACATGGTGCCCGCACGCTGCACTTTACGCTCTGCCAACCGGGGGAACAGTTGGTAAACGCGTTCAATGCGCTCCTGATACTGCTGACGCGTGGCAAAAAAACCGCCCATCGCCAGGTTCTCTTCCACTGTCATACGCGAAAACACGCGGCGGCCTTCTGGCACAATCGCAATCGCTTCACGCATGATTTTGGCGGTTTGCCAGTCAGTAATCTCTTTACCATCAAACACCACGGTGCCGCTAGTGGCGCGTGGCTCACCGCACAGCGTGCCGAGCAGCGTGGTTTTACCCGCACCGTTAGCACCAATCAGGGTGACAATTTCCCCCTGATTGATGTGCAGATTAATGTTATGCAGCGCCTGAATCGGGCCGTAATGGGCACTGACACCCTGCAAGGTTAAAATTGGGTTTGCCATATTACGCCTCACCTAAATAAGCACGGATCACATCCGGATTGTTACGCACTTCTTCCGGCGTGCCGTTAGCCAGCGGTGTGCCCTGATTGACCACATAAATGCGGTCAGAAATTCCCATCACCAGCTTCATATCGTGTTCGATCAACAGCACCGAGACCTTGTGCTCGCCACGCAGTTCGGCAATCAGTTCATCCAGCTCATGCGTTTCACGCGGGTTAAGTCCTGCAGCCGGTTCATCCAGCATCAGGATTTCAGGACGTGTCACCATGCAGCGCGCAATCTCCAGACGGCGCTGTTGACCGTAAGCGAGGTTCCCCGCCTGGCGGTTAGCCAGATCCAGTAAGCCAATGCGCTCCAGCCAGGTGGCCGCACGATCCAGGGCTTCACTTTCGCCACGGCGAAACGCTGGCGTCTTGAACAGCCCGGAGAATACGCCGCTTTTCAGATGCTGATGCTGCGCCACCAGCAGGTTTTCGATCACCGTCATTTCACGGAACAGACGCACGTGCTGAAAAGTACGCACGATGCCCATGCGCGCAATCTTCTGGCCCGGCAGGCCCTGTAATGGCTGGTCGCGCAGTTTGATAGTGCCGCCGGTCGGCTTGTAAAAACCGGTCAGGCAGTTAAACACCGTGGTTTTACCGGCACCGTTTGGGCCAATCAGTGACACGATTTCCTGAGGGTGCAGTTCCAGCGCCACATTGTTGACGGCCAACAGGCCGCCAAAGCGCATCATCAAGCCTTCAACGGCTAATAAAGGCTGACTCATGCCTGCTCTCCTTGTTTACTGCTTTTTAACTTCAGGTGTGGACGCTTCATCGGCAGTAATCCTTGCGGACGCCAGATCATCATCAGCACCATCAAACCACCGAGCACCAGCATGCTGTACTCGTTCAAATCACGCATCAGCTCGCGCGACACCACCAGCAGTACAGCCGCGAGGATCACCGCAAACTGAGAGCCCATGCCGCCCAATACCACAATCGCCAGTACAAAGGCCGATTCGACAAAAGTGAAAGATTCCGGACTGACAAAGCCCTGGCGCGCGGCAAACAGCGTACCGGCAAAACCAGCGAACACTGCGCTGATGGTGAATGCCGTCAGCTTGATACGCGTTGGGCTGAGGCCCAGCGAGCGACAGGCAATTTCATCTTCACGCAGTGCTTCCCAGGCACGACCCAGCGGCATACGCAGCAAGCGGTTAATCACAAACAGCGTCACCACCACCAGCAGCAGCGCCACCAGATAGAGGAAAATCACACGATGGTTAGGATCGTATTGCAGCCCTGTCAGCTCATGGAAGGTGGTCCAGCCGCCTTCACTGACGCGACGACCAAATTCAATGCCAAACAGGCTGGGCTTGGGAATCTGCGCGATACCGTTTGGCCCGCCAGTGAGCGAGGTACTGTTCAGCAGCAGAATACGGACGATCTCGCCGAAACCGAGCGTCACAATCGCCAGATAGTCCCCGCGCAGGCGCAGCACCGGGAAGCCCAGCATCAGACCAAAGGCACCCGCCACTATTCCTGCCAGCGGCAGGCTTTCCCAAAAACCGAAACCGTAATAGTGATTAAGCAAGGCAAAGGTGTAGGCACCGATGGCGTAAAAGCCGCCGTAACCCAGCACCAGCAAACCGGAAAGCCCGACCACCACGTTGAGGCCCAAACCGAGCATCACGTAGATCAGTGTCAGTGTGGCGATATCCACACTGCCGCGCGAGACGAGGAACGGCCAAATCACCGCTGCGGCAATGATCAGCGCCATCAGCCCTTTTTGTTTGGCGTTGGAGCCATCAAAACTGGGTAAAACAAAACCTTTGCCGCTGCGTTTAAACTTGCCCTGCAACAGTGGACGCAATAACTGGAAGATAAACACCACCGCACAGCCGATGAAAATCCAGTTCCAGCGGGCGGCGCCAGCGTTGGCCACCACCAGTTTGGTGCCATCCAGATCGAGGCGCACTCCCATAAAGAAGGTGGCGAGCACTAACAACATCACCGTGGAGATAACGGCGTTAACCAGACCGAGGCGCTTCATACTTTTTCCACCTCCGGACGGCCCAGAATCCCGGTTGGCATCACCAACAGCACCACAATCAACAGGGCGAACGACACCACGTCTTTGTATTCCGTTGACAGATAAGCCGACGTCAGTGCTTCAGCAATACCCAGCACCAGACCGCCAATCATCGCACCCGGAATACTGCCGATACCACCAAGTACCGCTGCGGTGAAGGCTTTCATCCCGGCCATAAAGCCGATAAATGGGTTGATGGAGCCATAGAACTGGCCCAGCAACACGCCGGCTACCGCTGCCATCGCGGCACCAATGATAAAGGTCAGTGAGATAACACGGTCAGTGTTGATACCCAGCAGGCTGGCCATTTTCAAATCTTCTGCGCAGGCACGACAGGCGCGCCCCATGCGCGAATAGCGGATGAACAACGTCAGTGCCAGCATCGACAGGAACGTCACCACCCAGATCACCAGTTGCATAGTGGAGAGTGTGGCAGCGAAGCCGTTGCTTTCGCCCAGCGTCCACTGGCCGGTGATCAGGCTTGGCAGTGCCAGATCGCGTGAGCCTTGCGTCAGGCTGACGTAGTTCTGCAGGAAGATCGACATCCCGATAGCCGAGATCAGTGCGATCAAGCGCTTCGAGGATCGCACCGGTTTGTAGGCCACGCGCTCGATGCTCCAGCCGTAGGCGCTGGAGATAATGACTGCCATCACGAAACCGGCGGCAATCATCAGCCACGTGGTATCGATACCCATCATCATCAGGGCGGCAATCACAATAAAGGAGACATAGCTGCCGATCATATACACCTCGCCGTGGGCGAAGTTGATCATGCCGATGATGCCGTAAACCATGGTGTAACCAATGGCGATCAGCGCGTAGGTGCTCCCGAGGGTCACCCCGTTGAACATCTGCTGAATGAAATAGAGAAACTGCTCGGACATAGTGAGGACCTGCATGTGGACTAAAAATCCCCTCTCCTTTGGGAGAGGGTTAGGGTGAGGGAGAAACGCGGGAGTCATCAAAACCGTGCGCGCTGCCCCTCTCCCAGCCCTCTCCGGTAAAAGAGAGGGCCAATCTGTTTAAGGTTGGGAATTACTTAACGGCGGTAGAAGAACCGTCTTTATGCCATTTGAAGACACCAAATTCGAAGCCCTTCAGATCGCCTTTCTGATCCCAGTTCAGGTTACCCATCACGGTTGGAACCGCAGCGCCCTCTTTCAGGTTTTTAGCAATCGCATCTGGCTCGTCGCTCTTGCTGCGCTCGATACCGGCCACCAGTGACTGAATCGCGGCATAAGTAGTCCAGACGAACGGACCGGTTGGATCTTTGCGGTTAGACGCAGTGTTGGCTTTAATCGCCTCAACAATCGCCTTGTTTTCTGGCAGCTGGTCATAACGCTTCGGCAAGGTGACATACAGGCCTTCAGAGGCATCACCCGCGATATTAGACAGTGATGCGTTGCCCACACCTTCTGGACCCATGAAGCCCGCATTCAGACCCGCTGATTTCGCCTGGCGCAGAATCTGGCCCAGCTCTGGGTAGTAACCGCCGTAGTAGACGAAATCGACGTTCTCTTTCTTCAGACGCGCAATCAGCGTAGAGAAATCTTTATCACCGGCGGTGATACCTTCAAACAACACCACGTTGCCGCCTTTGGCTTTCAGGGTTTTCTGCACCGATTCCGCCAGACCCTGACCGTACTGCTGCTTGTCGTGCACCACAGCGATACGTTTTGGTTTGATTTCATTCAGGATGTAAGTCGCTGCGGTTGGACCCTGATCCGAATCCAGACCGGTGGTGCGCAGTACGTCAGCATAGCCACGCGCCGTCAGCTCGGGAGCGGTGGCAGCCGGGGTGATCATCAGAATGCCTTCATCATTGTAGATGTCGGAAGCAGGCTGAGTCGAAGAAGAGCAAAGGTGGCCGATAACGTATTTGATGCCGTCGTTAACCACTTTGTTGGCCACTGCAACCGCTTGTTTCGGGTCACAGGCATCGTCATATTCCACGCCAACCAGTTTGTCACCATTAACACCGCCTTTGGCGTTAATGTCCTTGATCGCCTGCGCTGCACCGGTGAACTGCATGTCACCGTACTGGGCAACCGGGCCGGTTGCTGCGCCAACGATGGCAATCTTGATGTCTTTAGCCAGTGCCGCGTGGCTCAACGCCAGCGCAACGCAACCCGCCAGTAATGCGCGTCCTTTACTCATTTTCATGCGTACTTCCCCATCTGTTGTGTCGTGTGTCTGTTGTGATTGGTTTATTTTCTGCCAGTCAAAGAGGAAAACTGATTTTAGAATAATGAGTTAGCGCTCTTTTCTGGCATTTATTGGTAATAAGGCTTTATTTTTCAGGTTATTAAACAGGAACTTTCTTCTGTAAATCAACTGACATATTTAGAATTAGTCGCGTTGAACAGCAGAATCATCTGGTTGTTATGGCCGCAATTTAGCCAGCTACCCAGCGCGTTATGCTGGCTTTTTCAACGATCATTGATGGCTTACTCCACAATCCTGGCAAACAGGCTGGCATTTGACCTATTTTCATCGCAAAAAAGTGACAGCACGCTGACTGTCTAAATTCGCTACACTATGGCCTTTCTGCCAGTACAGGTAAGGGTAATGAAGCTCACTATTCAGCGGATCACCGCACTGACGCCACAGGATCGGTTGGATTTAGCTAAAGTCTGGCCGCAGATCGATATTGCGCAACTGGAAGCCGCATTAAGCGAGACGCAGCGTTTGTACGCCGCCCGCTTTAACGATCGCCTGCTAGCGGCGTTACAGCTGGAGATGAGCGGGACACAGGGGAAGATTTCGCAGCTGAATGTGCGTGAAGTCACGCGCCGTCGTGGCGTAGGGCAATATCTGCTGCAAGACACTATCGCGCAGAACAGCGAGGTCGCGAATTGGTGGATTGCCAATGATGGCGAGAGCAATCAGGAGATTCTCGCTGCGTTTATGCGGGCCTGTGGATTTCGTGCGCAAGCGGAAGGCTGGGTGCGTTAATAACGAGTGATGAGCGGTTTTCTACCCGGTGCGCATTAATGCGCACCCTACACTCATCTCCCGTAGGGTCGCCATTTATGGCGACTGTCTAATCAAGCGCCGCTACGAATGGCGACTGTCGAGCAAAAAAAAGGGCGACCCGCTGGTCGCCCCGTTTTGCACCTGACACTTATCAGGCTTCAATTGCCATACGCAGTTTCTTCATGGCGTTCTTTTCCAACTGACGCACGCGCTCAGCAGAGACGCCGTATTGATCGGCCAGTTCCTGCAGCGTGGTTTTGTTCTCATCATCCAGCCAACGGGCACGGATGATGTGCTGGCTACGCTCATCGAGGCTCAGCATTGCATCGCTCAGTTTATCTGCGGCGTGTGCATCCCAGTTGTCCTCTTCAATGCCATCAGCAAAGTCAGAGGTTTTATCCTGCAGATACAGCACCGGAGCCATCGGCTTACCTTCGCCTGCTTCGTCATCTGAAGACATATCGAAGGTCATATCCTGCGCGGCCATACGAGATTCCATCTCAAGCACGTCTTTACTGCTCACGCCAAGCTCGCGCGCGACCATTTCCACTTCGTCCTGGTTAAACCAGCCCAGACGCTGCTTGCTTTTACGCAAGTTAAAGAACAGCTTACGCTGTGCTTTCGTGGTCGCGACTTTCACGATACGCCAGTTACGCAGTACATATTCGTGAATTTCTGCTTTGATCCAGTGCACGGCAAACGACACCAGGCGCACGCCCACTTCAGGGTTGAAGCGACGCACCGCCTTCATCAGGCCAATGTTACCTTCCTGAATCAGGTCAGCCTGTGGCAGGCCGTAACCGGAATAGTTACGAGCAATATGAACAACAAAGCGCAGGTGAGAAAGGATCAGCGTCTTAGCTGCATCCAGATCGCCCTGGTAATGCAGTTTCTCCGCTAATGCCTTCTCCTCTTCTGCCGTTAATACCGGCCAGTTATTGGCAGCCCGGACGTATGATTCCAGGTTACCCAGAGGCGCAATCGCTAAAGTTTGCATTTCTTTGGTCATTCAAACCCTCACAAATTCAATGGACTTGCTGCACAGTTCCTTGCGCAGACGTTACATTATGTCAACGTCGCGAAAAAACCAAAAGCAATCTGTGCTACTTGGACGACAAAGTTATCCACAAGTTCAATATTAGCAGTGAATATTTTACACACAGATGACGGCGGGAGAAACAGAAAGATTCCTCTGCTCCCAGATCGTCGGCAGCAGAGGAAGAGTATATCAAAAAACGTTGCTGTTGGTTACTGCGGCGTAAATCGGCGTAAATGTTGTACAGTCGCTAACCACGCGGCAATCCAGCCGATAATGGCGGCGATCAGCAGCAGCAGCAGTCCTTCGTCCCAGGAAAAACCTTCCAAAACAAAGGTGGTGCCGAACACCGAGGCAACCTGCGCCACCACGGACTGCAAGCGCAGTACCAATACTTCGGAGAGGATCAGTGACAACACCGCGCCACTGAAACCGAGCAGCGCACCGCCATACAGGAATGGACGCAGAATAAAGCCGTCGGTGGCACCGATCAGTTTTTGCACGTTAATAGTATCGCGGCGGGCGAAAATGCTGAGTCGCACACTGTTGCCGATCACCAGGAACACGGCGACCACCATCAGCAAGCCAATCATCGAGGCGATTTGCCCCACCAGCCCGGTTAAGGCGGCCAAGCGAGCAAACCAGCTGTCATCCATACGCACTTCATCAACGCCCTGCACTTTCGCGACCCGATCGCGCAGATTGGCCATGGTGTCTGAATTCTGGAAATTGAGCTTCGGCGTGATAATGGCGACAGCAGGCAGCGGATTCTGCTCCAGCATGTCCATTGAGCCGCCAAAGCCGGACCAGTTACGGAACTCATTCAGCGCTTCTTCACGCGTCAGATAATTGACATTATCCACGCCATCTAACTTTTTCAGTTCAGCGGTGACATTCTCGGCGGCGCTATCGTCCAGCGCTTTGTCGAGATACACGGTAAGCTGCGGCGCGGGATACCATTGCGTGGCCGCCTGGCTGACGTTTTTCCACACCATGTAGCAGACGCTCGGCAGCGTTAGCGAGATGGCGATCACCATCACCGTCAGCAGCGTGGCCAGCGGCTGGCGATACATATCCGATAACGTACCGCGCCACGCATAACGCCACTGCTCCTGCCAGCCACCTTTTAACGCCTTGCTTTTCGAAGGTTGCTTCGTCGCTTTTGGCGCTGCTGGGCGCTTATTGCGTTTATTGACCATCGTGGCCTCCGTGCAGACGTCCCTGATTCAGCGTCATCAGGCGGTAATTCCGCCGTGCAATCAGCCCGGTGTCATGCGTTGCCATCAGCACCGTGACACCTACGCGGTTAAACTCTTCAAACAGTCGCAGAATGTCTTCTGACAGCGCATTGTCGAGGTTACCGGTCGGTTCATCCGCCAGCAAAACCGCCGGCTTATTCACCACCGCACGCGCAATGCCAACACGTTGCTGTTCACCGCCTGAGAGCTGGATCGGATAACTTTTCGCTTTGTCGAGCAGGCCAACTTTATCCAGCGCCGCCGACACGCGACGACGAATGTCCTCACCGCTGGCACCGGAGATAATCAGCGGGATAGCCACGTTGTCATAGACCGAACGATCCATCAGCAAGTGGTGATCCTGGAAAATCATACCGATCTGACGTCGCAGGAAAGGCACTTCACTGTGACGCAGACGCGAAATATCGTGGCCGCTAAACCAGATCTGCCCGGCGCTCGGGCGCTCAATGCCACAAATCAGCTTCAGTAAGGTACTTTTCCCCGCGCCGGAATGGCCGGTCAGGAACGCCATTTCACCGGGACGCAGATGAAAATCCACCCCCTGCAGCGCCTGACGTCCTCCCAGGTAAGCCTTACTGACCTCTTCAAAGCGAATCATCCCAATCATTCCTCTCGGGCAAACAGTGCCTCAATAAAGTCCTCGGCCTTGAACGGCCGTAAATCCTCGATGCCTTCCCCGACACCGATATAGCGAATCGGAATACCGAACTGATCGGCAACCGAGAAGATCACGCCACCTTTCGCGGTGCCGTCAAGCTTGGTCAGGGTAATGCCGGTTAAGCCCACCGCTTCATGGAACAGTTTGGCCTGGCTTACCGCATTTTGCCCGGTGCTGGCGTCGAGGGTCAGCATCACTTCGTGTGGCGCATCCTCATCCAACTTCTTCATCACGCGGGTGATTTTCTTCAGTTCTTCCATCAGGTGCGCTTTGTTCTGCAAGCGACCTGCGGTATCGGCGATCAGCACATCCACCTGACGTGATTTAGCTGCCTGAATGGCATCAAAAATCACCGAGGCGGAGTCCGCGCCCGTGTGCTGTGCCACTACCGGAATGTTGTTACGCTGACCCCACACCTGCAACTGCTCAACAGCAGCTGCACGGAAGGTATCACCTGCCGCCAGCATCACTGATTTGCCTTGCGCCTGGTACTGACGCGCCAGCTTACCAATGGTGGTGGTTTTACCTACGCCGTTAACGCCGACCATCAGGATAACAAACGGCGTTTTGCCACTGACATCCAGCGGCTCGTCAACTTTTTCCAGAATGCCGGCCATTTCGGCTTTCAGCAGGCCGTACAAGGCTTCTGCATCGCGCAGCTGCTTACGATTCGCCTGCTGCGTCAAATTGGCGATGATGCGGCGCGTCGTTTCCACACCGACATCAGCGATCAACAGCTGTTCTTCCAGCTCTTCAAACAGGTCGTCATCGATTTTTTTGCCACGGAACAGACCGATAAACCCAGAGCCCAGGTTTTCACGGGTTTTCACCAGACTGCGTTTCAGGCGGGCAAAGAAGCCTTCTTTGGTTGGGCGCTCTTGCTCCTGCGTGACAATCGGCGCCGCGGCCAGCGGCAGATCGCTGACGGTGTCCTGCGCTTCGGCTTCCGCATCTTCGGCATAGGTTTCCGCTAATGCCAGTGCTTCCAGCTCCTCGTCGCTTAACGCGTCGTCTTCTGGCTCAACCGGTGCTTCGATAACGGGCTGTTGCGGCTCAATCACCGGCTCAACCGGCGCTTCGATAACAGGCTGTTGCGGTTCAATCACCGGCTCAACCGGCGCTTCGATAACATGCTGTTGCGGTTCAATCACCGGCTCAACGGGTGCTTCGATAACAGGCTGTTGCGGTTCAATCACAGGCTCAACGGGTGCTTCAACAATCAGCGTTTCGGCCTGCGGTTCTTCTTCGACAGGCACAACGTCGGGTTGCACTTCCGCTTCCGGCTGCACCGCTTCTTCAATCGCGACAACCGGCTCGGCAACAGGCTCTTCCACTGGCGCCTGCTGCGCTTCGGCAACCTGCTCAGTGACGGCAACCGTCTCTTCGGCCTGCGCTTCGGCGCTTGCTAATGCGCTCTCTTCAGCGATGGGCTCATGCGCGACATCGGTCGATTGCTGCTGCTCTTCCGCAGGCTGCTGCGTCTCTTCTTCTTTGCCAAAGCCTAGCCAGGAAAAAAAGCCGCGTTTTTTCTCTTTTGCCATTGTGTAACCACACTCCTCGATGGCTTATTCCCGGTTGCACGCTGTTCCCAGGGGATAAAAAATTCAATTATTGACGCACGAGCCGCGTAAAAATCAGGCAATTACGCGCGCCATATCAACTCAGTAGTCTAACACTTTCCAGCCAGCGCACCACAGCACCCTTTTTTACGTTTCTTCTCCTTGCTGCGCCCGTTAAACTACGCAACAAATTATGACGAGTTGTGAGCGAAATGAGTAAATCACCCCGCAGCAGTGGCGCTGCTGGCCAAATCCGCATCATCGGCGGGCAGTGGCGCGGTCGCAAATTACCGGTGCCTGACAGCGCTGGCTTACGCCCGACCACCGATCGCGTACGCGAAACCCTGTTCAACTGGCTGGCCCCCGATATTCAGGAAGCACGCTGCCTCGACTGCTTCGCCGGTAGCGGCGCGCTCGGACTGGAAGCGCTGTCACGCTATGCCGCCTCTGCCACGCTGCTTGAAATGGAACGAGCGGTGGCGCAACAGCTGTCGCAGAACCTGCAAACACTGCGTGCAACTCAAGGTACTGTGGTGCAGACCAACACTTTGCAGTGGCTAAATCAGCCGGGCGAGCCGTTTGATGTGGTGTTTGTGGACCCGCCGTTCCGTAAAGGACTATTGCTGGAAACATTGACGCTGCTTGAAAAAAACGGCTGGCTGGCAGAGAACGCGCTAATTTACGTAGAGAGTGAAGTCGAGCATGGCACGCCGGTGGCACCCGCCAACTGGGATTTATACCGCGAGAAGATTGCCGGACAGGTCGCCTATCGCCTTTATCAACGCCAACAGGAGACGCACGATGTGGCTTAATCTGGGACGTTTACTGATGATTTGCGTCTGGGCTTTTTTACTGTTGAATCTGGTGCACCCTTTCCCGACGCCGCTGCGTTACTTTGTCCATGTTGCCTTGTTCTTCATGGTGATTATGCATGGCTTGCAGCTGGTATTACTGCGCGCGACCCAGCCTAAAGAAGCACCGAAGCTCAGTGGCGCAACTCAGGCGAAGATTTTCTTTTTCGGCGTATTTGAACTGCTGGCGTGGCAGAAGAAGCATTATCCTAAGATGTAGAGAAATCGGCCGCCCTTGCGGCCGATTTTATTGCGCAGGGGTAAAGCTGACAAAGCGACTGCCCTTCATCTTCAACTCCCCCTTCGCACCCTTATCGATTTGATGATAATCATTGGCGCTGACCACCACTTTGATGTCACTTGCACCATTCAGCGGATGAAACAGGGCCTCATACTTCATGTCTTCAGCCACAATCTCTTCACGCTGGCGTGAACGGCGATTGGGCGACGGATACTCACGTTTGGTTTTGACTTCCACGCTCAGAGAACGAACCGGGGAAGCGTCATTGACCGCAGTTTCACGGCGTTGCTTGATAAACTGACGGGTCGCCAAAACGGCAATAATCGCCAGAACGATAAAAAAGAGTAGCGGTGGTTTGCTCATGTTTTCTCTCGTGCTTTGCGTTGATAATAGAACAAATAAAGACGACAAAGCATACAACCAGAGTTGACCGATTGTCACATTTGCCGCCGGTAACTTACACTGGGATCGCGATTTTGGGAAAATTCAATACTCTGAGCTGCGTGTTCAGAAAAGGGAGAAAACATGCTTTGGTCTTTTCTTGCCGTACTTTTTTCCGGTTGGCTCTACGTTGATGCTTCGTACCGTGGCCCGCAATGGCAGCGCTGGCTGTTCAAACCCGTTACCTTACTGCTACTGGTGGCCTGGGCCTGGCAGGCGCCAACGCTCAACACCACCGACTATTTGATCCTCGCTGGGTTGGTTGCCACATTGGTTGGCGATGCGCTGACGTTATTGCCACGTCAGCAAATGCTCTATGCGCTGGGCGCATTCTTCCTGTCACACCTGCTGTATACCATCAGCTTTGCCGCCCACATGACCATGAGCTTCTTCTGGCCGATCCCGGTGACCCTGCTGGTGATAGGTGCCGTGGTGATTGGCATCATCTGGTCAAAACTCGAAGATTTGCGTTGGCCGATCTGTACGCTGATTGGCATGACGCTGGTGATGAACTGGATGGCAGCGGAAAACTACTTCTTCCGCCCGACTGACTTCAGCTTTTCGCTGCTGGTGGGTGCAGGACTATTGCTGTTGGCCAATATTGTCTGGTTTATCAGTCATTATCGCCGCCGTTTCAGTGCTGATAGCGCCATTGTGGCTGCCTGCTACTTTGCCGGTCACTTTATGATTGTGCGCTCATTGTGGCTCTACTGAAGAAAAAATGACCTTTAACGCTTGACTCTGGAGTGGACTCCAAAGTGTAGCATTCAGGTTGCGGGCAATGGCCCGCACCTGATACCGGAGGTCACATGCACGCACATACTCATTCTTGCCGCTGTGGGAAATCCCATAGCAAGCCTCAACCGCTGTGCGCCATTCGCAGCGCATCGCCCACCACGCTGAAAATCTCTGCCGCCCTGCCCGCCACACCGGAAAATGGTTGCGGCTGCTGCGACAACGACAGCGCCAGCCCTGGCGGTGAAAACGACGCCGAAAGCGACAGGCCCGGCTCCTCTTCCCATCAATTCCGCTGGCAAATCGCCGGCATGGATTGCCCCAGCTGTGCGCGCAAAATTGAAAGCGCGGTACAACAGATTCCGCAGGTCAGCGCAGCCCGCGTTATTTTCGCCAGTGAAAAACTGGTCGTGGATGCCGACCAGGATATTCGCTCAGCCGTAGAGCAAGCCGTGAAAAATGTCGGCTTTACGCTCACTTCAAACGATCCGCAAGCGCAGCCCGCTGCACCTAACCGCTGGCGCGAAAATGCTGCCCTCGTCGTGCTGGCGCTGCTGATGCTGGCCAGTTGGCTGCTCAGCCAGATTTCACCGCTATGGGGCGATCGCCTGTTCGTGGTGACCACGCTGATTGGCCTGGCACCGATTGCCCGCAGCGCCTGGAAACTGCTGCGCGGTGGCTCGCCCTTTAGCATCGAAACCCTGATGACCCTCGCTGCCGCCGGTGCACTGTTGATCGGCGCCCACGCTGAAGCGGCCATGGTGCTGATGCTGTTCCAACTGGGTGAACGTCTGGAATCTTATGCCGCCACCCGTGCGCGTCGGGGCGTAACCGCCTTGATGGCCCTGCGCCCTGCTACCGCCACCCGTGTGAATGGCGCGCAGCGTGAGCAGGTGGCGCTGGAAGACTTACACCCCGGCGACAAGATTGAAGTCGCCGCTGGTGGGCGTTTACCTGCCGATGCTGAGCTACTGAACCTCAGCGCCAGCTTTGACGAAAGCGCGCTAACTGGTGAATCTGTGCCAGTTGTGCGCCAGCCTGGTGAAACGGTGATGGCAGGTGCCACCAGCGTAGATCGTCTGGTGACCCTGAAAGTCATCTCCCAGCCGGGCCAAAGTGCCATTGACCGCATTCTGCAACTGATTGAAGAGGCCGAAACCCATCGCGCCCCGGTTGAACGCTTTATCGATCGCTTCAGCCGCATTTATACCCCCGCCATTATGCTGCTGGCACTCATGGTGATGCTTTTGCCGCCATTGGTGGCGGGTGCTGCATGGCTGCCGTGGATTTATAAAGGTTTGACGTTGCTGCTGATTGGCTGCCCCTGTGCCCTGGTGATTTCAACACCGGCGGCGATCACCTCTGGTTTAGCCGCCGCGGCACGACAGGGTGCGCTGATTAAGGGCGGTGCGGCACTGGAGAGACTGAGCCGCATCCAGACCATGGCCTTCGATAAAACCGGCACCTTAACTGCAGGCAAACCACAGGTCACACAGATAGATGTCTTCGGCACACAGCAAGAGAACGCGCTGCTCAGCCTGGCGGCTGCCGTTGAACAAGGCTCCAGCCATCCTTTGGCGCTGGCGATTGTGCGTGAAGCCGAACGTCGCCAACTGGCGTTACCGCAAGCACAACATCAACAAGCATTGGCCGGAAGCGGTATCCGCGCCCGGGTTGATGGAGTGAGTTATCAGCTTCTGGCCCCGCGCGATGTCAATGTTCTCACTGACGATCAGCAACAACTGATTGCGCAACGAGAAGCGCAAGGCCAGACGGTGGTGGTGCTGTTGCAAGAACAGACAGTGCTCGGCGCATTGGCCTTGCAGGATCAACTGCGAGAAGAGGCGATGACGGCAGTGTCGCAGTTGAAAGCGTTAGGTATCAAAAGCCTGATGCTGACCGGCGATAACCCGCGAGCCGCGGCGGCGATTGCGGCTGAACTCAGCATCGATTATCGCGCTGGGCTGCTGCCCGCCGATAAAGTCGAGGCGGTACGCAAGTTAGGTGAAGCGCAGTCATTGGCGATGGTCGGCGATGGCATTAACGACGCACCCGCGATGAAAGCGGCAACGTTGGGCATCGCGATGGGCAGCGGCACCGATGTGGCACTGGAAGCCGCCGATGCCGCCTTAACACAAAACCGTCTGACGTTGTTACCGCGCACGGTATTACTGGCACGCCGCACGCGCGCCATTATTCGTCAGAACATTGCGATTGCGCTCGGCTTGAAGGGGATTTTCCTGATCACCACACTGCTCGGCTTCACCGGTTTGTGGTTAGCGGTGCTGGCAGACTCCGGCGCCACGGCGTTAGTCACGGCTAACGCACTGCGGCTGCTGCGTCAGCGTTAAGCCTGGCCTTTCTGAATCAGATACTGGTACGGCAGCGTTTCCGTTTGCTGTGCCAGCAACTGGTGTTCCATAAAGCGGCAAAATCCCGGTATATCGCGTGTGGTAGCGGGATCGTCAGCGATGATCAGCAGGGTTTCACCCGCCTGCATGGTGCGTACGGTTTTGCGCACCATCATCACCGGCTCAGGGCAGCGTAACCCCAAAGCATCAAGCGTGTGGTCCGGCGCAGAAAAGGGATCGCTCATGATTCTCTGTCTTTGTTCGTGGTGGGCGCTCATTCTAGCGCGCTCAATCTCCAGCGCAAGGCGATAACGATTGCGTTAAAATTAACCATTGCTTAAATTGCGCAACGCGCTAAGATGCCGCCGTTTTCATTTTATGGCTGTACAGCTCGGCTCTATGGGTTCCCTCACCCCTACATTAAAAAGGCTCACAATGATTGATTTTTCTGCACGTCAGCGCATGCATGCGCTGTTTTGGCTATCGCTATTCCATTTGCTGGTGATCACCTCCAGTAACTACCTGGTACAGCTGCCGGTCTCGATTTTCGGCTTCCACACTACCTGGGGCGCGTTTAGCTTTCCGTTTATTTTCCTCGCTACCGACCTCACCGTGCGCATTTTTGGCGCGCCTTTAGCCCGTCGCATTATTCTGGCGGTGATGATCCCGGCACTGTTTATCTCCTATGTGGTCTCCTGTGTGTTTTATCAGGGAGAATGGCAGGGTTGGGCCTCACTGGAACAGGTGAACCTGTTTGTCGCCCGTATCGCCAGCGCCAGCTTTATGGCTTATGCGCTGGGTCAGATTCTGGATGTCCACGTTTTTAACCGTTTGCGTCGTTTACCCCAGTGGTGGATCGCCCCGGCAGCCGCCATGTTCCTCGGTAATATCAGCGATACGCTGGCCTTCTTCTTCATCGCTTTTTATAAGAGTCCAGACCCGTTTATGGCAGCCCACTGGGTGGAGATTGCCATGGTGGATTACAGCTTCAAAGTGCTGATCTGCATGATTTTCTTCCTGCCCGCGTACGGTGTACTGCTTAACAGCATGTTGAAACGCCTGGCTGAACGTTCTGCACAGCGCCAGATGAATTTCGGCTAATTGCACATAGACGAAACGCCGCAGCGCGCTAAGATTTCCTGACAGTACGGCGGTTGCTTTTAACCGCCGATTCCGTTTTTATAGCGGATGGAAAGCACCAGACTGGAATCAATAAAGGGAAAAGAATGCGTAATTTAGTGAAATATGCGGGTATTGGTCTGTTGGTGTTGGGTCTCGCGGCCTGTGACCAGAAGAAAGATGATGCGGCAGCAGGCAGTAACGGTGCCAGCGCCAGTCAGTCCGCTCAGACCGTCAACCTGATGGACGGCAAGCTAAGCTTCAATCTGCCTGCGGGCATGTCTGATAAGAGCGGCAAACTCGGCTCGGAATCCACTAATATGCACGTTTACGCCGATGAAACCGGCCAGCGCGCGATTATCGTGATTGCCGGCGATCCCACCAACGAAGCGCTGGATGCACTCTCTCAGCGCCTGGAGCAGCAGCAACGCAATCGCGACCCGCAGCTGCAAGTGGTGTCTAACAAAGCCATTACGCTGAAAGACCAGCCAGCTCAGCAGTTGGATACGGTGATTTCTGCCAACAATCAGACCTCATGGTCTTCCGTGATTCTGGCAAAAGTGGATGGCAAACTGCTGACCTTGCAGATCACCCTGCCAGCAGACAATCAGCAGCAGGCGCAGAGCGATGCTGATGCGGTCGTTAAAAGCATCACTTTGAAATGATACCCCTCGGTGCGCATAAATGCGCACCCTACAGAATGGGAATGCGCACCCTACGAAATGGGCATCAATTCAATGTAGGGTCGCCATTTATGGCGACCTTTTTCATACCTTACAACCTCACCGGCGAAATATGCCAAATCTCATCCGCGTACTCCTGAATCGTTCTGTCCGCTGAGAAGTAGCCCATATTGGCAATGTTCAACGCCGCACACCGCTGCCACTCATCCGGCTGACGATAAAGCTTGTCCACCTTATCCTGAGTATCCACATAGCTGCGGTAATCGGCCAACAGTTGATAGTGGTCACCGAAGTTCACCAGCGCATCAAACAGATTGCGATAGCGCCCTAAATCCCCAGGACTGAACACGCCGCTGGCGATTTGTGTCAGTGCCTGATGCAGTTCGGCATCTTCCTCGTAGTACTTACGCGGGTTATAGCCATCCTGACGCAGTTTCTCAACCTGCGGCGTGGTGTTGCCGAAGATAAAAATATTCTCCGCACCGACGTGCTCGCGCATCTCGACGTTAGCACCATCCAGCGTACCAATGGTTAATGCACCATTAAGCGCGAACTTCATATTACTGGTGCCGGAAGCTTCCGTACCTGCCGTGGAGATCTGTTCAGAGAGATCCGCCGCCGGAATAATGATCTGCGCCAGGCTCACGCTGTAATTGGGAATAAACACCACTTTCAGCTTGTTCTTTACCTGAGGATCGTTGTTGATCACATTGGCGACATCGTTGATCAGATGAATGATGTGCTTCGCTACGTAATAGGCGGAAGCCGCTTTGCCGGCAAAGATATTGACGCGTGGCACCCAGTCTGCGGTGGGATCGGCCTTGATACGGTTGTAACGAGTGATAACGTGCAACACGTTAAGCAGTTGACGTTTGTATTCGTGAATACGTTTGATCTGCACGTCAAACAAAGCGTGCGGATCCAGCACAATATCCATGTTCTTCGCTACCCAATCCGCTAACCGCTTTTTGTTGGCGAACTTGGCATCACTAATCTGCTCAATAAATGCCGGGTAATCAACGTGCGGGGTCAGTTCGCTGAGTTGGCTGAGATCGGTACGCCAGTTGCGACCGATGGTGTCATCCAGCACCTCCGACAGCGCCGGGTTAGCCAAGGCCAGCCAGCGTCGTGGCGTTACACCGTTGGTTTTATTGCAGAAACGCCCGGGGAACAGGCGCGCAAAATCGGCAAACAGTGACTGCACCATTAGATTGGAGTGCAACTCTGACACGCCATTCACTTTGTGGCTCACCACCACCGCCAGCCAGGCCATGCGGATCTTACGGCCGTTGTTCTCATCAATAATCGAGATACGCGCCATCAGATCCCAGTCATCCGGGTAATACTCCTGGATGGTTTTCAGGAAGTAATCGTTGATTTCAAACACGATGCTAAGGTGACGCGGCAGAATTTTGCCGAACATATCTACCGGCCAGGTTTCCAGCGCTTCACTCATTAGCGTGTGGTTGGTGTAGGAGAACACCTGGCAGGTCACTTCAAAGGCATCGTCCCAGGTAAACTTGTGATCATCGATCAACAAGCGCATCAACTCGGGGATTGCCAGCACCGGATGCGTGTCATTCAGGTGGATGGCGATTTTATCCGCCAGATTGTCCCAGGTTTCATGCATCTGCCAGTGGCGGTTAAGGATGTCCTGCACCGTGGCCGACACGAGGAAATACTCCTGACGCAGGCGTAGTTCACGGCCTGAATCGGTGGAGTCATCGGGATAGAGCACGCGCGACACGTTCTCCGAGTGGTTTTTGTCCTCCACCGCCGCAAAGTAATCACCTTGGTTGAATTTACCCAGGTTGATCTCGTTGCTGGCCTGGGCGCTCCACAAGCGCAAAGTATTGGTGGCGTCGGTGTCGTATCCGGGGATGATCTGATCGTAAGCAGCCGCGATAATCTCTTCGGTTTCCAGCCAGCGCACGCGCGCCCCTTCATGCTGCAAACGGCCACCAAAACGCACTTTGTAGCGCGTGTTAAAGCGCTGAAACTCCCAAGGATTGCCGTATTCCAGCCAGTAATCCGGCGATTCACGCTGCTGGCCGTCAACGATGTTTTGTTTGAACATGCCGTAGTCATATCGGATGCCGTAGCCGCGCCCTGGCAGGCCGAGCGTCGCCAGTGAATCCAGGAAGCAAGCGGCCAAACGGCCCAGACCGCCGTTACCCAGCCCGGGATCGTTCTCCTCATCCATCAGTTCGCTGAGGTCGAGCCCCATCTCATCCAGCGCCTGATTGAGATCGTCATAGATGCCCATCGCCAGCAACGCATTGCCCAACGTGCGCCCCATGAGGAATTCCATCGACAGGTAATAGACCTGACGCACATCCTGTGACAGCTGTGCACGACTGGAGCGCAACCAGCGTTCCACCATGCGGTCGCGAACCGCCAACAGTGCGGCGTTCAGCCACTCATGCTGATTGGCGATCGAGGGGTCTTTACCAATAGTAAACATCAGTTTATAGGCGATTGAGTGCTTCAGTGCGTCAACCGTTAGCGTGGGTGAGGCATAGGTGAAAGGTGCATTCATATCCAGTATCCCAATCTCTGATTACAGCAAACGTTGATAAAGATCGCGGTAGGCTTGTGCGGCCACCTGCCAACTAAAATCCATCCCCATTGCCTGGCGCTGAACATAACGCCAGAGCGAAGGACGGGACCACAGAACAAAAGCACGTCGAATCGCCCGCAGCAGCGACCAGGCGTTACTGTCTTCAAAACTGAAACCGCTTGCGACCCCGTCAGCGAGGTTCTCCAGCGAACTGTCCTGCACGGTATCCGCCAGCCCACCGGTGCGGCGTACTAACGGCAACGTGCCATATTTCAGACCGTAGAGCTGTGTGAGTCCACACGGCTCAAAACGGCTCGGCACCATGATCACATCGGCACCGCCGACAATGCGGTGCGAAAACGCTTCATGATAGCCAATCTGCACCCCCACGCTGCCAGGATGCTCAGCCGCGGCGGCCAGAAAACCTTGTTGTAACTCAGCGTCGCCCTGGCCCAGCAGCACCAGTTGGCCGCCCTGCGCCAGTAATCCTGGCAACGCTTCCAGCACCAGATCCAGCCCCTTTTGTTTCGTCAGACGGCTGATGACACAGAACACCGGCGCTTTCTCATCAATTTTTAGCCCCATGGCAATCTGCAACTGGCGCTTGTTCTCGGCTTTGCTCTCCAGCGTGTCGCGGTCGTAACGCGCCGTCAGCAGCAAGTCATGTGCCGGGTCCCAGATTCCGGGGTCAACGCCATTGAGGATGCCACTCAGCCGCCCCTCTTTCAGACGTTGTTCAAGCAGCGATTCCATGCCGTAACCGAATTCGGGTCGGGTGATTTCCAGAGCATAAGTCGGGCTGACTGCCGTAATATGATCGGCATAAAATAAACCCGCTTTGAGATAGGAAATCTGTCCATAGAACTCCAGCCCATGCATGTTAAAGAATGCGCGCGGGATCTGAATCTCATCCAGATGGCGCGCATTGAACAACCCTTGATACGCCAGGTTATGCACGGTAAACACCGTTTTCGCCGGACGCCCGCGCGCGGCGATATAGGCGCAGGTTAAGCCAGCGTGCCAGTCATGCGCATGCACCACATCGGGTTGCCAGAAGGTATCCAGCCCACTTGCCAGTTCGGCCCCCATCCAGCCAAGCAACGCAAAACGCAGATAATTATCCACATAAGCAAACTGCGATGTATCGTGATACGGGCTGCCGGGGCGCTCATACAATCCCGGTGCATCAATTAAATAAATGCCAACTCCGTTGAATTGTCCAAATAATAAACGGACCGGCCCGGCAAAAGTGTTTAATTCCGCAACAATCTCCGTGTCAGGGATCCCTTTACGCAGATCCGGATACGCGGGTATTAGCACCCGCGCATCCGTTCCACCTGCAATTTGGGCCTGAGGCAAAGCGCCGACAACATCAGCCAACCCGCCGGTTTTCAGCAGCGGGAAAAGTTCTGAACAGACATGTAAAACCTGCATCCTGGACCCCTATTATGTTATCGCTCGCGTTCCCCGCGACGATTGCCTGTGTGTCTTGCTCGTTGCTTTCGCGGTCAGCCAGCCAGTTTGGCCAGCATGGCGCGCGTGACCAGCACGATGCCCTCTTCTGAACGGTAAAAACGGCGGCTGTCTTCATCGGGGTTTTCACCAATCACCATGCCTTCAGGGATCACGCAGGCGCGATCAATCACGCATCGGCGTAAACGGCAGGAACGGTTAATGACCACATCAGGCAGCAGCACCGAGGAGTCGATATTGCAAAATGAGTTGATGCGCACACGCGGGAACAGCACTGAATTCACCACCACCGAACCGGAGATGATGCAGCCGCCCGATACCAGTGAGTTCATCGTCATGCCATGGCTGCCCGAGCGATCCTGCACAAATTTCGCCGGCGGCAGAGGCTCCATGTGGGTACGTATCGGCCATTCATGGTCGTACATATCCAGTTCCGGCGTGACCGAGGCCAGATCGAGATTGGCTCGCCAGTAGGCCTCTAGCGTCCCGACGTCACGCCAGTACGGCTCAGCATTTTCGTCGTTCTGCACGCAGGATAAGGTGAAGGAGTGCGCGTAAGCCTCACCGCTGGCCACAATTTTCGGCAGCAGGTCTTTACCGAAATCGTGGCTGGATTCAGGGATCAGCAAATCCTCCTCCAGCAACTGATAGAGGTAGTCAGCATTGAACACATAGATGCCCATACTGGCCAAGGCTTTGCTGTCATCACCGGGCATTGACGGCGGTTTAGGCGGTTTCTCGACAAAATCCACCACGTTGTTTTCCGCGTCTACGGCCATCACACCAAACGCCGTGGCTTCCGCCAGCGGCACCGGCAAACAGGCGATGGTGCACTTCGCGCCACGGTCAGCATGGTCGAGCAGCATGCGCGAGTAATCCATTTTGTAGATGTGATCGCCCGCCAGAATGACGATGTATTGGGCGTTGTAGCGACGAATGATGTCGAGGTTTTGCGACACCGCGTCTGCGGTACCGCGATACCAGTGCTCGGTTGACGCACGCTGCTGTGCGGGCAGCAGATCAACAAACTCATTCATCTCTTCGTTGAACAGTGACCAGCCACGCTGGATATGCTGCGTCAACGTATGCGACTGATATTGCGTGATCACGCCAATGCGCCGAATGCCCGAGTTAATGCAGTTCGACAGCGCAAAGTCGATGATGCGGAACTTGCCACCGAAGTGCACGGCAGGTTTGGCGCGTTTTGCGGTGAGATCTTTCAGGCGCGTACCGCGCCCGCCAGCAAGGATCAGGGCAACCGTTTGTGTAGGGAGCTGGCGCGCCAGCATCAGATGATCTGTTCTATCTAATTTAACCATGTCTGACTCCTTATGATTGCTTTAGGAACACACACACGCCGTGTGCGGGCCCGTGCCAGACAGTTGTCAGGATGGGGTTATCTTCCCCGGCGAAAGGAGGAATGGCACGCCACTCTCCGTCTGGTAAGGCAAGGTCACTCACCGATTCCGTGGCGTTGATTGTTATTAACCAGCGGCCGGAGAGCAGGATCTGCATTCTGTGCGCCCCCTGTTCCCACTCCTCATTCTCCAGTGGTTTGCCGCTGGCATTGAACCACCGCACGTTGCCATCGCCCTCCTGCCACCAGCGATCAGCGGTCAGTGCAGGGATGCGCTGACGCAGCCGGATTAACGCGGCAGTGAAGTCGACCAGTCCAAAATCATCCTGTTGCCAGGCCAGCCAGGTCAGCGGGTTGTCCTGACAGTACGCATTGTTGTTGCCGTGCTGGCTGTGACCGCGTTCATCCCCCGCCAGCAGCATCGGGGTGCCCTGCGCCAGCAGGAGCGTGGTCAATAACGCATGCACACTGCGCCGCCGCCGTTCGACAATATCGAAATTGACCTGCAGCCCCTCTTTGCCATGGTTATGGCTGAAGTTGCTGCTACTGCCGTCACGATTGTCTTCGCCGTTGGCCTGATTGTGTTTATTGTTGAAGCTCACCACATCACGCAGCGTAAAGCCGTCGTGGGCAGTAATCAGATTGATACTGGCGTGCGGCAGACGTCCGTCACGCTGGAATACGTCACTGGAGGCCGCAAAGCGCCGGGCAAAGTCACCGTTGTTGAGTTGACCATGCAGCCAGTATCGGCGCGCGGCATCACGGAAGTGATCGTTCCACTCAGCGAAATCAGCAGGGAAATTCCCCACCTGATAACCGCCGGGGCCGATATCCCAGGGTTCAGCAATCAACTTGACCTTAGATAGCAGCGGGCAGGCCTTAATGGCAGCAAACAGCGGCGCATCCTGACGGTATTCCGGCGTGCGTCCTAACACACTCGCCAGGTCAAAGCGGAAACCATCGATATGACAGTCCCGCACCCAGTAGCGCAGCGCTTCTAAGGCCCAATCCATCACCTGCGGATCGCTGAGATTGAGCGTGTTGCCACAGCCAGTCCAGTTTTGATATTCACCCTGCGCGTCGAGCCAGTAATAGCTGGCGTTATCTACGCCGCGCAGCGAAATGTTAGGGCCGATCTCTTCCAGTTCGGCGGTGTGGTTGAACACCACATCAAGAATCACCTCAATACCTGCCGCATGCAGCGTTTTAACGGCCTGCTGGAACTCCTGCAACGGTGTCAAACCGTGCTCGCCAGATGCGTAGCGGGGGTCCACCGCCCAGAGTGCAAACGGGTTATAGCCCCAGTAGTTGCTGAGCCCCAGCCGCAGCAAACGTGGCTCGCTGGCGAAATGGGCGATCGGCAGCAGCTCCAGCGCGGTAATGCCAAGGTGATGAAAGTACTTCACCATAGCAGGATGGCCCAGCGCCGCATAAGTCCCGCGCAGCCTTTCCGGAATTTCCGGATGTTGCTGGGTCAGGCCACGCACATGCGCCTCATAAATCACCGTTTTACCCCACGGCGTCCGCAAGAGCTTATCCGTTTCCCAGTCGAAATCTTCGGCAATCACCAGCGATTTCGGTGCGATGGCGGCGTTATCCTGACTATCAGGCTGCTGCTCGCCGCCGCTAAAGCGTGGATCATCGGGAATGTCGCCGACCACCGCTTTGGCGCAGGGATCGACCAACAATTTGGCCGGATTAAAACGATGACCTTGCTGGGGTGCCCACGGGCCATGCACGCGATAACCATAACGTTGACCTGGCTTAAGCGCGGGAAAATAGCCGTGCCAGATATCGCCGCTACGCGCCGGAAGGGGAAAGCGCCGCTCTACGCCGTGCGCGTCAAATAAGCACAGTTCAACCTGCTCGGCATGGCGGGAAAACAGCGTGAAGTTCACGCCGCGCCCGTCATAGTGGGCGCCCAACGGCGTCGGCTGCCCGGTCTCCAGCATCAGTCGCCCTCCCGCACCAGCCAAATCGTGGCCAGTGGTGGCAAGGTCAGGCTGATTGATTGTGCACGACCGTGGCTCTCAATCGCATCCGTGTGAACGATGCCGTGATTACGCACGTCGCTGCCGTGATAATCATGCTGATCGGTATTCAACACCTCACGCCAGCCACCTTGCTGATTGACGCCGAAACGATAATCGTGGCGCGCCACCGGCGTGAAGTTGCTGGCGACGATGATTTCGTTGCCCTCACGATCGCGGCGTACAAACACAAACACCGAATTCTCATGATCGTCGACCACCAGCCACTCAAAGCCCTGTGCATCAAAATCCAGTTGATGGAGCGGCGCAAAGTGTTTGTAGCTGTGGTTGAGATCGCGCACCAAACGCTGCACGCCGTTGTGCCAGTTGTCCTCACCTTCCAGTAAGTGCCAGTCAAGGCTGGTATCGTGATTCCACTCACGCCCCTGAGCAAACTCGTTGCCCATAAACTGCAGTTTCTTGCCGGGGAAGCCCCACATCCAACCGTAATAGGCGCGCAGGTTGGCAAACTTTTGCCATGCGTCACCCGGCATCCGGTCGAGTATCGAACGTTTGCCATGTACCACCTCATCGTGAGACAGCGGTAACACGAAGTTTTCGGTGTAGTTATAAAGCATGCCGAAGGTCATCAGGCTGTGATGATAACGACGGTGCACCGGATCGAGTTTCATGTAATCGAGCGTGTCGTGCATCCAGCCGAGATTCCATTTGAACCAGAAGCCGAGGCCGCCATCTTCGGAGGGACGCGTCACACCGGGATAATCGGTAGACTCTTCCGCCACGCTGATACTGCCTGGCGCGGCACGGCCCAGCGTACGGTTGGTGTGGCGCAGGAAGGAAATCGCTTCAAGATTCTCACGACCGCCGAAGTGGTTGGGGACCCATTCACCCTCTTTGCGGCTGTAATCGCGATAGATCATCGAAGCCACGGCATCAACGCGTAAGCCGTCAATGCCAAAACGCTCCATCCAATAGAGCGCGTTACCGGAAAGATAGTTACTGACTTCACGCCGACCAAAGTTATAAATCAGCGTGTTCCAGTCTTGATGGTAGCCTTCGCGCGGATCGCTGTGTTCGTACAGTTCAGTACCGTCGAATTTCGCCAGCCCGAAGTCATCGCTAGGGAAGTGTCCTGGCACCCAGTCGAGCAGCACGTTGATACCCGCATCGTGTGCCGCGGCAATAAAGTGGCGGAATTCGTCACGTGTACCAAAACGGCGCGTCGGTGCGTACATCCCCAGCGGCTGATAGCCCCAGCTGCCGTCAAACGGGTGCTCGTTGATTGGCAGCAACTCAATGTGCGTAAAGCCCATCTCTTTGACGTACGGCACCAGCTGCTCTGCCAGCTCTTTGTAGCTCAGCCAAAAGTTATTGTCGGTATGACGACGCCAGGAACCGAGGTGCACTTCATAAATCGAGATCGGCTGATCAAAAGCATTCGCGGCTTTACGCTGTGGCAGCATCTCCACTTTCGGCGGCAGGCCACAGATCATTGACGCCGTTTGCGGACGCATTTGCGCTTCAAAAGCAAACGGGTCCGCTTTAATGCGCAGCTGCCCATGAGTATCAATGATTTCATATTTATACAGCTGGCCATTTACCGCGCCCGGCACAAACAATTCCCAGATACCGAGTTCACGGCGGAAGCGCATCGGATGACGGCGGCCATCCCAGAAATTGAATTCACCCACCACGGAAACACGGCGTGCGTTGGGGGCCCAGACGGAAAAACGCGTTCCGCTGACGCCATCAATGGTGGCACCGTGCGCGCCCAGGGTTTCATACGGGCGCAAATGCGTGCCCTCGCCGAGCAGCCAGGCATCCATCTCCGCGAGTAGCGGGCCAAAGCGGTACGCATCGTCGATCAGGTTTTGCTGGCCGTGCCACGTGACCGCCAGCTGATAGCGAAACAGGTTTTTACGGCGTGGGATCACACCACAGAAGAAACCGCGTGAATCCAGACATTTAAGCTGTGCGCATTTGCGACCGGTGTTGGTTTCAATTACCCACACTTCCGAGGCATCAGGCAGCAATGCGCGCACTTCGAGGCCTTCGACAGTTTGGTGCATCCCCAGAAAAGAGAAGGGATCGGCATAATTCCCGGCAAAAAGGGCATTGATCGCATGGCGATCGGGAAGCTCTGACATGACTTTCTTCCTATGATTTTGCGCAGGCGACCGGAGTGGACAACAATGCCGCCTCTGGTGCGCTGCTTTTCATTGAGCCATACATACACCAGCAAGAGAGAGGACACCGTCCATGGGGGAAGATCTTTGCCGTGTACAACAACCATTCAGTTCGAAAGCAAAAACAGTTAACAACCGGCACATCACTGTTAAATCATAGCTTGGGGCTGGCAGTTGCCAGGGGGGAAAGCAAAAAAATCTTCTCGGACGAGCAAAAAGGGGAAGCGGATCACTTGTCAGGCGCAATTTGCGTTAAGTTTTGCAACCTGGATGACAAAAAAGGCCGGGAAACCCCGGCCTGTCTGGTTTGTCGCTGCGCTTAGTCGATCAGCAAACGTAGCATGCGACGCAGCGGTTCAGCCGCGCCCCACAGCAACTGGTCACCCACGGTGAACGCGGAAAGGTATTCCGGCCCCATGTTCAGTTTACGCAGACGTCCTACTGGCGTGGTCAGCGTGCCGGTGACGGCCGCTGGCGTCAGCTCACGCATGGTGATCTCACGGTCGTTAGGCACCACTTTCACCCACTCGTTGTGGGAAGCCAACAGCTGTTCGATTTCGTTCATCGGCACATCTTTTTTCAGCTTCAGGGTGAACGCCTGGCTGTGGCAGCGCAGCGCGCCCACACGGACACACAGACCATCGACCGGAATCACACTACTGGTACGCAGGATCTTGTTGGTTTCTGCCTGGCCTTTCCACTCTTCGCGGCTCTGGCCGTTATCCAGCTGTTTGTCGATCCACGGAATCAGGCTGCCCGCCAGCGGTACACCGAAGTTGTCGGTCGGCAAAGTGCCAGAACGGGTGAAATCAGTGACGCTGCGTTCGATATCCAGAATCGCGGAAGCCGGATCCTGCAGGGATTTCGCTACGTGGTCGTGCAGCATGCCCATTTGCGTCAGCAGTTCACGCATGTGACGCGCTCCGCCGCCGGATGCCGCCTGGTAAGTGGCCACAGACGCCCACTCGACCAAATCGTTGGCGAACAGGCCGCCCAATGACATCAGCATCAGGCTGACGGTGCAGTTGCCGCCAACGAAGGTTTTGATGCCGTTGTCGAGACCCTGACGAATCACATTGTGGTTAACCGGATCGAGAATGATGATGGCGTCATCTTTCATGCGCAGCGTCGATGCTGCATCAATCCAGTAGCCCTGCCAGCCGCTTTCGCGCAGCTTAGGATAGACTTCACTGGTGTAGTCACCGCCCTGGCAGGTGATAATAATATCCAGCGCCTTCAGCGCCTCGATATCAAAAGCATCCTGCAGCGCACCGGTCGACTTACCGCCAAAGTTTGGCGCCGCCTGACCCAGCTGTGAGGTGGAGAAGAAGACCGGATTGATTACATCAAAATCACGTTCTTCACTCATGCGTGACATCAGCACAGAGCCGACCATGCCACGCCAACCAATAAAGCCTACATTCTTCATTTTCTGTCCGTCCGGGGCGTTTTCACTGTGCCCTTCGTGGTGCGAGGAAAGACCAGCCGGATTATCCAGTTGATCTGCGTAATAATCAGGTTTACCTGCGACCTCCAACTCTACAAAATGCAGGCTTTCTGGCAAGTGAATTAATTCGATTGCATCAACTTTTTCAGCAGTACAACTAATAATTCCGAATAAGAGTGGTTTTTAAAAATGACTGAGATGATATCCGCAACCATCTTGTTGCTGTTGATTATGGACCCGTTAGGTAACCTGCCGATCTTTATGTCGGTGCTTAAGCATCTGGAGCCCAAGCGCCGCCGCGTGGTACTGATGCGCGAAATGCTGATCGCGCTGATTCTGATGCTGCTGTTTTTATTCGCCGGTGAACGCATTCTGGCGTTCCTCAATTTGCGCACCGAGACGGTGTCGATCTCCGGCGGCATCATTCTGTTCCTGATCGCCATCCGCATGATTTTCCCCTCCGGTGAAACCAGCACCAGCGGATTACCCGCCGGTGAAGAACCATTTCTGGTGCCGCTGGCGATTCCGTTAGTGGCTGGGCCGTCGTTACTGGCCACCCTGATGCTGCTGTCGCATCAATATCCCAATCAGATGACGCATCTGGTGGGTGCGTTGATGATCGCCTGGGGAGTGACGGTGGTGATTTTGCTGCTGTCCGGCGTGTTTTTACGCCTGCTTGGTGACAAAGGCGTCAATGCGCTGGAACGCCTGATGGGGCTGATTCTGATTATGCTGGCAACGCAGATGTTTCTGGATGGGATACGCGCGTATCTCAAGCTGTAAGGGCAAGGAGGAAAAATGGCGTTAACCCGACTTTTTCACATTATTTTGGCTGGCTTTCTCAAGACGTTTAATTTCAGTGGACTGGAAAAGCGTACAGGCTACATCGTGTTCGTCGTTTTTCAGGTGGGATGGTTTTGCCTCTATCTGCAATGGTTTGCTATGCAGACTAGTGAGATTACCTTTGTGCCGCTACTGCTGTTTATCTTGCCGATGCTGGCGTGCGGCAGTAGACGTATCAACGATGCGGGGTATTCGCGAGGTGTTTTTATTTTATTGATAATCGCCCCCTATTTACTGTTTCCTTATCTGGCATTTCCGGCCTCGGTAACACGTAAATAGACAGCGGGCGACCTGTTAGGTTAATGCCCATCGCTTAAGCAGAAATTGCATGGTTAACCCGGTGCGCATCAATGCGCACCCTACGAAAACCGTACACTTTCATTGTAGAGTCGCCATTGATGGCGACCGAAAAGTACTTAACCGACAAGCATTACGCTACCGTTTACTTTTTCTTCTTCTCAATCGGTTTACCCGACCAGTAACCGGCCAGCAGCGAACCTGACAGGTTGTGCCACACCGAGAACAGTGCGCCTGGCAAGGCCGCCAGCGGTGAGAAGTAGAGTTTGCCCAGCGTGGCCGCCAGACCGGAGTTCTGCATGCCGACTTCCAGCGCCAGCGTACGGCAAGTGGATTCATCAAAGCCGAACAGCTTGCCGCCCCAATAGCCGCCCAGCAGACCAATGGCGTTATGCAGAATCACCGCGGCAATCACCACCAGACCCACGGAACCGATAAAGCCTTGAGAGCCTGCCACCACAGCGCTGATGATCAGCAAAATACAGATCATTGAGAACGCCGGCAGATACGGCTCAACGCGGCGCACCACGCTGTTCATGGAGTGGTGGATAATCAGGCCCAGACCAATTGGGATGACCACGATTTTCACGATACTGAGCAACATGCCCACCACATCCACCTGAATGTGCGTATCAACGTAGAAACGCGTTAGCAGCGGCGTGGCGAACACGCCCACCAGCGCTGAAACGGACGAGATGGTCACCGACAGTGCTACATCCCCTTTCGCCAGATAGATCATCACGTTGGATGCGGTGCCACTGGCGACGCTACCGACCAGAATCATACCGGCAGCCAGATCCGGTGGCATCTGGAACAGTTTTGCCAGACCCCAGGCCGCCAGCGGCATCACCAGATAGTGCAAAAATGTCCCGGCGATAACCGGTGCCGGACGTACCAGCACACGTTTGAAATCGTCAATATTGAGGGTGACGCCCATGCCGAACATGATCAGCATCAGCAGATAAGTGACCCATGGACCAATACCGGTGAAGGTGCCAGGAGAGTAGTACGCAGCGACCGAGAGCAGCACGGCCCAGAGCGGGAACAGACGAGTTAACATGCCGAGCATGAGGAGACTTCCTTAGATATTTTTTAATTTATTTCATATGCCACAGATGAATGCCGTGCGGGGAACGACCACAGCGACGGACGCAGGATCATAACATTTCATTATCGTGACGTAAGGCGGGAAGTCGCTGGCAGGATAAAATGCGGATCGTCTGCGGTCGATCCGCGATTTGTGGAGAAATTACTCTGCTTTTTCCAGTAAAACACGGTAGATCACACCACCGATTGCGGCACCGATGATGGGCATCAGCCAGAACATCCACAGCTGTTGTAGTGCCCAACCTCCCTGGAAAATTGCGACACCGGTACTACGCGCCGGATTCACCGAGGTATTGGTCACCGGAATACTCACCAGATGAATCAAGGTCAGCGCCAGACCAATCGCTATCGGCGCGAAACCTGCTGGCGCGCGCTTATCGGTTGCCCCCATGATGACCACCAGGAAAATGGCCGTCATCACCGTCTCACAAATCATCCCGGCATGGAGGCTAAAGCCACCCGGTGAGTGTTCGCCATAGCCGTTGGAGGCAAAACCGCTGGCTGCAGCGTCGAAACCGGGCTTTCCACTGGCAATTACATAGAGCACGCCAGCGGCGGCCACGGCACCAATCAGCTGAGCAATGATGTAGGGGATAACCTGCGCTGCCGGGAAACGGCCGCCAAAAGTTAAACCAATGGTCACGGCGGGATTAAAGTGACCTCCCGAGATATGGCCGACGGCAAACGCCATCACCAACACCGTCAAACCAAATGCCAACGCTACACCGGCAAAACCAATTCCTGTTTGCGGAAAGGTAGCCGCCAGTACCGCACTACCACAGCCACCTAAAACCAGAACAAATGTGCCTACCCCTTCAGCCACTAATCTTTGCATAGCCACTCCCTCAAAAATTTAATGTTTTCTCGATGGGACTATCATTCAGAGCGATTAAGGCGCAACCGCTGAATAGAATCGTAGTGCGATATGCAGACAATTCCAGTGCATAAACAGAGGGATAACGCTGATAATTAAAAGGTTATTAAGCAATAGTTGGTGCGGAAAACAGACTGCCGTTTGGCTTAAATAATTGTTTAACGATATTAATAAATAAAAAAGCCGGACCATGTCCGGCTTGATTTATTGCGCTAAAAATTTGCCTTAAGAACCAAAAAGATTCTTATGCAGTGCGCGCACCACTTCTTCCGCATCTGGCGTTGGCACCAGGAAGCACAGGTTATAGCTGCTTGCGCCGTAGCAAATCATGCGCAGGTTGAAGGGCTCAAGTGCGCCAAACACCTCTTTACCTACACCGCAGGCTTTCGACAGGTTGTTACCGATGATCGCCACCAGCGCCAGATTCTCTTCCACCTCTACACGGCACAGTGAAGAGAGTTCGGTCAACAGCGCTTGCGTCAGCAGACTCTCACCGGTGGTGGAAGATCCAGTGGTGTCCAGCGTCAGTGCCACGCTCACTTCGGAAGTGGTAACCAGATCAACCGAGATATTGTGGCGCGCCAGAATCGCAAACACTTCAGCCAGGAAGCCGTGTGCGTGCAGCATGTTCAGGCTGTGCAGCGTCATCAGCGTTTGCTTACGGCGCAATGCCAGTGCACGGAACAGCGGTGGGTTTTTGGTTTCGTTGCACACGCGTGTCCCACCCGCCGCTGGATCTTTACTTGAGCCAACAAATACCGGGATATCACTGCGCACCGCTGGCAGCAACGTCGCTGGGTGCAGTACCTTCGCGCCGAAGATGGCCATTTCAGCCGCTTCTTCAAAGGTGATCTCTTCAATACGCTTCGCGGTAGGCACCACGCGTGGGTCGGTGGTGTAGATACCGGCCACATCGGTCCAGATATCCACACGCGCCGCTTGCAACGCTTCACCCAGCAGTGCCGCTGTATAGTCGCTGCCGCCACGTCCCAGCGTGGTGGTGCGGCCTTTGCTTTCGCTGCCAATAAAGCCTTGGGTGATCACCAGCGCTTCGGCAACGCGTGGAGCCAGTTGTGCGGTGGTCAACTCTTTTAGGGTGGCGATTTCAGGTTCGGCACGACCGAAACGATCGCTGGTGCGCATCACTTTACGCACGTCAAACCACTCGGCATTCACCTGACGCTCACGCAGCACTTCGACAAACAGCAGCGTCGACATCAGCTCACCGTGGCTCACCAGTTCGTCGGTCAGCGCGTGTGAGGTCGCCAGAGCGGTGGCTTCCGCCAGCATGAGGATGTTTTCCAGCATGCGATCAATCTCCTGACGGATCACATCAGGCGACTGCAGACGATCAATGATGGCGTATTGGATGTTACGAATTTCATCCAGCAGGTGAGCACGCTGCTCCAGTTCCCGGCCTTCGGCCAAAGCAACCAGCAGGTTGGTCACGCCAGCAGATGCAGAGAGCACCACTAAACGGGTATTGGCATCAGACAGCACCACATCGGCACTGCGGTTCATAGCATCAAAATCGGCAACGCTGGTGCCGCCAAATTTCGCCACGATCAGAGTTTGAGACATGTAACGAACCTCGTGTCAGATTAGCTTTCTCCCGTTATCAGCAACGGAAGAGGTGATTTCAGCCTTGGCACAAGAGAAGAGCAGAATTGGACAGACAAGATCAGGAGATGAGTCACCAAAAGCACTTCACCTTGCGAAACGTCCGACTGCGGACGCTTCTGGTGACAACCCAGAGGATTCAGCCCCTGCAGCCGACAGCTCAACACACCGCGTGTTGTGCCATCTCGGCGTCACACCCCCTGATGTGTTCTCAAACGGATACGGTTCCTTGAACACACTGCCTGGGCGACGCGCCTCTTCTGGCTTGCACCCGGAGGTGCAAGTCGCGCGCACAAAATACTGATTAATTCTTCCGCTGTCCAGCCTTGTAGCAACGGGATGATTTTTTTTTAGATTTTCGCCAGCGCATCGCTGAACAAACACCGATCGCGCTGCCCGCCTAAAGTAGTAACCGGTGCGAAAAAATGCGGTCAGAACCTGATGCGGCACAGGGAATGTTTATGTCGCAAAAGCGACAATCTGCGCCGGATTTAACTGAAACCGTGCGGCCACAGTCACAAATTTTTTCCCTTCGATTGCAACTGTGGTCATACTGAAACCCGTTCGCGGTTGCGTATAAGCCACAAGATTAGCATGCCGGGCCAGCAGGACGCGCCCGGATGGAATGACGGTTCTTATTTCAACAAGAGTGTTGCCATGAAAAATATCAATCCGAAACAAACCGCAGCCTGGAAAGCGCTGCAGCAGCATTTTGATCAGATGAAATCGGTGCAGATCGCCGATCTGTTTGCACAGGATGCCGATCGTTTTGCGAAATTCTCTGCCACCTTCGATGATCAGATGCTGGTGGATTTCTCAAAAAACCGCATCACCCAGGAAACCCTCGATACTTTACAAGCGCTGGCCAAAGAGACCGATCTGGCGGGCGCGATCAAATCCATGTTCTCTGGTGAGAAAATCAACCGCACTGAAGATCGTGCTGTTCTGCACGTTGCCCTGCGTAACCGCAGTAACACGCCAATCCTGGTTGATGGCAAAGATGTGATGCCAGAAGTGAATGCCGTGCTGGCGAAGATGAAAGGCTTCTCAGAGCGCATCATCAGCGGTGAGTGGAAAGGCTATACCGGCAAAGCCATCACCGACGTGGTGAACATCGGTATCGGTGGTTCCGATCTCGGTCCATTTATGGTGACGGAAGCGCTGCGTCCGTACAAAAACCACCTCAACATGCACTTTGTTTCCAACGTTGATGGCACCCACATCGCGGAAACCCTGAAAGATCTCACCCCGGAAACCACACTGTTCCTGGTGGCCTCAAAGACCTTCACCACCCAAGAAACCATGACCAACGCCCACAGCGCGCGTGACTGGTTCCTGACAACGGCTGGCGACCAGCAGCACGTGGCAAAACACTTTGCCGCGCTGTCCACCAACGGTAAAGCCGTCGGTGAATTCGGCATTGATACCAACAACATGTTCGAGTTCTGGGACTGGGTGGGTGGACGCTATTCACTGTGGTCAGCGATTGGTTTGTCGATCATCCTGTCAATCGGCTTTGAAAACTTCGAGCAGTTGCTGAGCGGTGCGCATGCGATGGATAACCACTTCGCCAACACCCCAGCCGAACAGAACCTGCCGGTGCTGCTGGCGCTGATTGGTATCTGGTACAACAACTTCTTTGGTGCGGAAACCGAAGCCATCCTGCCTTACGACCAGTACATGCACCGCTTCGCGGCGTACTTCCAGCAGGGCAATATGGAGTCCAACGGTAAGTATGTCGATCGTGAAGGCAACGCGGTGGATTATCAGACTGGCCCGATCATCTGGGGTGAGCCGGGTACCAATGGTCAGCATGCGTTCTACCAGCTGATTCATCAGGGCACCAAATTGATCCCTTGCGACTTTATCGCACCGGCACAGAGCCACAACGTGTTAACCGATCACCATCCTAAGCTGCTGTCGAACTTCTTCGCGCAGACCGAGGCACTGGCGTTCGGTAAATCCCGCGATGTGGTGGAGAAAGAGTTTACCGATGCCGGTAAATCTGCCGAATCAGTGGCACACATCGTGCCGTTCAAAGTCTTCGAGGGCAACCGCCCAACGAACTCCATCCTGTTGCGTGAAATCACGCCGTTCAGCCTGGGTTCACTGATTGCGCTGTATGAGCACAAAATCTTCACCCAAGGCGCGATCCTCAATATCTTCACGTTTGACCAGTGGGGCGTTGAGTTGGGCAAACAGCTGGCAAATCGCATTCTGCCAGAACTGGAAAATGACGCGACCATTAGCAGTCATGACAGCTCCACCAATGGCTTAATTAATCGCTATAAATCCTGGCGTTAATTTCCCTGCCAATCTGAATAAGGCGGCGCTATAGCCGCCTTATTTCTGTCAAATATGCCATCACACGCCTATTTCTGTTAATTTCCGCACGCGATAGAGTTAGATAATTCTTAAAATGACCTAAGGAAAATCGGAAGTTTGCCAAACGCTCCTAAACGATACTCGATTTAAAATGGATCTAATTTAGCAAGATAAATAACTATCTTACTGATTGATAGGTAATTTATATTTACCCCCTCTCAGGAAAATCTGATTATTCTTATTCCGTGCCATTTTTTAATGAAAAAGTGAAAAATCCTGCCACGATCCTGGCAACCCCACGATTATTCCGTCAGCTGAAAAAACCTCATTTAAAAAAAGCAGCTATCGCCAATTCGCCTTATTTATCACCAGAAATGCCCGTACTTTCCGCCCTCTTTTTCTGTCGCTGAACTCTGGTAATTTGTTGCCCTATACTGAACGCACCCGAAATTGGGGTACATCCTTCATTCATTTTTAGATGCAGGAAATGTTGTTATGAAAAAACTGATGGTTGCCGGTGCAGCCTTACTTTACGTTGCCGTTTCTTCTGCTGCGATCGCTGCACCAGAGGAAGCCGGTGCCGCAGCGGGTGCACAGGCGGGAGCAATCTCGACCGGTGCAACCACCGCTGTGGGTATCGGCGCACTGGGTGCGTTGGTAGGGCTCGGCATCGCTGCTGCTGGCGGCGGTGACGGGGCAAATACCGGTACAACAACGACCACGACAACGAGCACCACTCGTTGATCTAGCACCTTTAAACATAACCACACAGCTGTGTGGTTATTTTTTGCCTGGTTTTATTTTTAACAGGGATATACACAGTGCGCCGACTTCCTCTGCTGCTGCTTTGCCTGCTGCTGCAGGCCTGTACACAAACGCAAAAAGGCCTGGAACAAACCGTCATGCTGGCCGTTAACGGCCCGGATGACGTCACCGTGACCGACGAGCAGGTCGCCAGCCTCCCCTACGCCAGCTTGTATGCCCGAATTAATGAAGGACCGCGAATTTTCGTGGTGCTTGGCTATGACGAACAGGGCCAGCAGAAATGGATCACCCAAGATAAAGCGATGCTGGTGATGCAGCATGGCCGGCTGGTGAAGACCTTAGGACTGGTGGATAACCTCGATGCGGTGAGTAATCTGGCGCAGGACCCGCTGGCCGACCCGCTGCATCTGCAAAATAACGCCAGCTGGACACGCGTGGTGCAATGGCGTGAGAAAGAAAACGTGCGCGCTGCCACGGCAGTCTCTCGCTTCCAGCGTGGTGACGATACGGTACTGAATGTGGCCGGTGAACGCGTGCCGTGCCGCGTATGGATCGAGACCGTTAGCATGGAGAGCCTGGGCGCGGAATGGCAGAACACTTTCTGGATCGATAACCGTGATGGCGCAGTATTGCAGTCACATCAAATGCTGGCGGCAGACGCCTTCCCTGTTGAAACCACCATTCTGAAGCCGGCGAAATCATGAAAATAACTCATTCCTTGCTGGCCGCTGTGGCACTCCTTACGGCAGGCAGTGCGCTGGCTGATAGCCAGGTTACGGTGCATGGCCAGAACAACCTACAGATTGATCATGCGCAGAATCTGGCGCAGCTGTTAACGAACCCGGCACTGCAAAGTTGGTGGCCTGGTACGGTGATCGCAGAGCGCGGCGCAACCGCAGTGGCGCAGCAAGAACAGAAGCAACTGCTGGAAGACTTACGCCGTTGGCAAGCCAACAGCAGCGAAGCCTTAGCGGGCACCATCGGCGCGGTGATCCACCAGCTTAGTGCGCTACAGGTTGCCGGGCGTCAGTTCACTTCGCTGGATCCTGACTGGGTGCGTCTGCGTCCTGAGGCTAACCGTACGCTACAGGGCAGCTATGACCTTTACACAGTGCCACAGCCAACGCAGGTGCTGGTGCTCGGCGCACTTGAAAATCCGGGCAAAGAGAGCTGGCAGCCGGGCCGCACCGTGCGCGACTACCTTGAGGGGCACGATCGCCTGTCGGGTGGTGAACGCAGTGTCGCCTCGGTGATTGCTCCGTCAGGTCAGATCCAGCAGGTGCCGATTGCCTACTGGAATCAACGCCACATTGAAGTCCAGCCTGGCAGCATCATCTGGCTGAGCTTTACCTCATGGAGCCTGCCGTGGGGCCAGGCTGATTTGAATGCGCGCATGCTTTCTCTTCTGACACAGCGGATTCCAGACTGATGAAAAAACAAATACTTCTCAGCCTGTTGGCTGTTTCTGTCTCCGCAGCTTGCCAGGTGCATGCGGAAACCTGGCCTGAGCCTATTGGGCCATCACAATCGGATTTCGGCGGCGTCGGTTTGATGCAAACGCCGACGGCACGTATGGCGAAAGAGGGCGAATTCAGCCTCAACTTCCGCGATAACGATCAATATCGTTACTATTCTGCTTCGCTCCAGCTGTTTCCGTGGCTGGAAACCACCGTGCGTTACACCGATGTGCGTACCCGTCGCTACAGTGCGGTCGAAGGGTTCAGTGGCAACCAGAGTTATAAAGATAAAGCGTTCGATGTGAAGCTGCGTCTGTGGCAGGAGAGTTATTGGTTGCCAGAAGTCGCGGTGGGCTCGCGCGATTTGGGCGGCACCGGGCTGTTCGATAGCGAATATCTGGTGGCGACCAAAGCCTGGGGACCGTTTGATTTCACCATGGGCATCGGCTGGGGCTACCTGGGCAACAGTGG
>NZ_BBOC01000029.1:0-59062 GCF_001485335.1 Type-D symbiont of Plautia stali
TGAGATGGATCGCGTTACGCAGCAAAACGCCACGCTGGTACAGGAATCTGCTAACGCGTCCGCATCACTGGAGCAGCAGGCCAGCAGCCTGTCATCCGCCGTGGCACGCTTTAAAACCGGTTCTCGCCCCGCGCTCGCCGTAGCGACAAAAATCGTGAAGCCTGCTGCCATCGCGCCAGTCCGTGCGGTGCCCGCCGTGAGCGGCAACAGTAACGAGAATTGGGAAACGTTTTAAGCCCAGTATCTAACGCAGTGGCGTGCCACGGATTAGTTCTATAGCAAGCCTGTGTGCGCTTTCATCGTCGGGGAGGCCTTCCGGCCTCCCAAAACACGCCGCACCCGCCCAAAATTTACGTCTTCAGCTTCGGGTCCAGCGCATCGCGCAATCCATCCCCCAGCAGATTAAACGCCAGTACGGTCAAGAAAATCGCCAGACTCGGGAATATCGCCACGTGCGGGGCAATCACCATATCGGCGCGCGCCTCGTTGAGCATCGCCCCCCACTCCGGTGTCGGTGGCTGCGCACCGAGCCCAAGAAACGACAGGCTCGCCGCGGTGATAATGGATGTGCCAATGCGCATGGTGAAATAGACCACAATGGAGGACACCGTACCGGGCAAGATGTGACGCATAATAATGGTCCAGTCTGATGCGCCAATGCTGCGAGCTGATTCAATAAAGGTTTGATGTTTCAGCACCAAGGTATTGCCTCGCACCAGACGCGCAAACGCCGGGATACTGAATATCGCCACCGCCACAATCACGTTACTCATGCCGCTGCCCATAATGGCTACCACCGCAATCGCCAGCAAGATGCCAGGAAAAGCGAACAGCACATCACAGATGCGCATGGTTACGCGGTCCCACCAGCCTTCGTAGTAGCCCGCCAGCAGGCCCAACACCGTCCCTATCAATGCCCCAATCGCCACCGAGAAGAAACCGGCAATCAATGAAATACGCGTCCCGACCAGCACACGACTAAAAATGTCGCGCCCTAACGAATCCACGCCAAACCAGTGCATCAGCGACGGGCCTTCATTGAGCCGGTCGTAATCAAAATAGTTTTCTGCATCAAAAGGGGCGATCCATGGCGCAATAAACGCCACCACAATTAACAGCAGCACAAATAAGCCCGCGATCATCGCCACATGTTGCTGACGAAAGCGACGCCAAAATTCGCGCCACGGCGTACGTACCCGGGTTTCCGTCATCATCGGCATGGTCTTCAATGCCGCTGCGCGTCGCCAGTTCTTCAATTGCGACTCCTTACCTGTAACGAATGGCCGGGTTGATTGCCGCGTACAACATATCGACAATCAGATTGATCAGAATAAATTCCAGTGAGAACAGCAGTACCTCGGCCTGAATCACCGGGTAATCGCGCATCTCTACGGAATCGACCAGCAACCGGCCCAAACCAGGCCAGTTGAACACCACTTCCACCACAATCGAGCCACCGAGCAGGAAACCAAACTGCAACCCCATCATGGTCACAACCGGGATCATCGCGTTGCGCAGACCGTGTTTGACCACCACCAAAGATTCACGCACCCCTTTCGCGCGGGCGGTGCGCATATAGTCTTCCTGCATCACCTCAACAAAGGAGGCGCGCGTAAAGCGTGCCATCACCGCAGCCACCGCGGCACCTAAGGTAATAGAGGGCAGAATGTAGTGTTTCCAGCTATCTGCGCCCACGGTCGGCAACCAGCCGAGTTCAACTGAGAACACCTGCATCAGCAGCATGCCAAGTGCAAAGGCCGGGAAGGAGATACCGGAAACGGCCAGCGTCATGCCAAGGCGATCGGGCCAGCGATTGCGCCACACCGCCGAGACAATGCCAATGGTCATGCCAAAAATCACCGCCCACACCATACTGGTGAGCGTCAGCCACAGCGTAGGGAAAAAGCGTGCGGCAATCTCTGAAGAGACCGGGCGTTTCGATACCATCGACTGGCCGAAATCCCCCTGCACCGCATTGAGAATAAAGTGCCAGAACTGCTGGATCAGCGGCTGATCGAGCCCCAGTTCCTGACGCACCAGTGCCACCACCGAAGCATCCGCTTCCGGGCCCGCAATCAGGCGCGCCGGATCGCCCGGCAGCAGGTGGACAAACAGAAAGACCAGCACCGCCACAATCAGCAGCGTGGGGATAAGCCCCAGTAATCGTTTGAGAAAATAGTTGAGCATGCGAAGTCCTGCGCAGCATCGGCCAGCCCCGCAAGGCTGGCCGCGTCTGTTACTTCAGATCCGCCTCATCAAAATTGAATGAGGTATCGGGCATAACGTAAAAACCGGTGAGGTTTTTATTGTTAGCAGAGAGCAGCTGCTCCACCACCAGCGGGATCCACGGATGGTCATTCCAGATGCGATCCTGTGCATCTTTATACAGGCTCGCCTTTTGCGCACGGTCAGTGGTTTTCAGTGCATCGCTGAGGTCTTTATCCACCTGCGGATTGCTGTAGAACGCCGTGTTAAAGATGGCTGGCGGCCATGACGTGGTGGCAAACAGTGGGGTCAGCGCCCAGTCAGCTTCGCCGGTTGATGCAGACCAGCCGGTGTAGAACATGCGCACACCGCTCTCTTTCTGCCCTTTGCTCTCGACTTCCGCCGCGCGCTGTCCCGCATCCATCGCCGTGACTTTCACTTTCACGCCAACCTGCGCCAGTTGCTGCTGCGTAAACTGCAACACTTTCTGCGCAGTGCTGTGGTTATGTGAAGACCAGAGCGTGGTTTCAAAGCCGTTCGGGAAGCCCGCTTCCTTCAGCAGCTCGCGCGCTTTTGCCGGATCGTATTTGATCGCCGGGTACGTCTGCGCAAAATCAATGGCTGGCGGCACAATGCCGGTGGCTGGGGTGGCATAGCCCGCAAACGCCACTTTCACCAGCGCTTCACGATTAATCGCGTACTCCAGCGCTTCACGCACTTTCGGGTTATCGAAAGGCTTCTGCGTCACGTTGAGGCTGATATAGCGCTGCATAATCGACGGCGTGGTCACCACATCGAGTTTGCTGTTACCTTGCAGCAACTTGGCCTGCTCAAAGGGCACCGGGAAAGCGAAAGTCGCTTCGCCCGTTTGCAACATCGCGGCACGGGTGTTGTTATCCACGACAGGACGGAAGGTGATGCTGTCCAGCTTCGGATAGCCCTTCTTCCAGTAACCATCCCACTTCTTCACTTTCACGAAGTCGGTCTGATTCCAGGTCACAAACTCATAGGGGCCGGTGCCCACCGGGTGGAAGCCGATGTCTTTGCCATATTTCTTCAGCGCGGTCGGGGAAATCATCACCGCTGCCGGGTGCGCCAGGTTGTTGATGAAGGCCGAGAACGGCTGCTTCAGCGTGATCTTCACCGTGGTCGGATCGACCGCTTCGGTGCTGGCGACATACTTAAACAGGTTGTAACGCTTGAGATGATTGTCCGGATTGCTGGCGCGGTCGATGTTGGCTTTAACCGCTTCCGCATTGAAATCCGTACCGTCCTGGAATTTCACCCCTGAACGCAGTTTGATGGTGTAGGTCAGGCCATCGCTGCTGGCTTGATAGCTCTCCGCCAGGACGTTTTGCAGCTTCATGTCTTTATCGAAGCCGAACAAGCCTTGATAGAAGGCTTTCGCGACAGACTGCGACAGCGTGTCGTTCGCGTCGTACGGGTCCATCGTGGTAAAGGTCGACGCCACAGCAATCACCGCGTCCTTTGCTGCCCACGCGGGCATCGCCAGCGCTGAACTCAACAAACCGGCGGTGATAACCCCTTTTCGCATAATGTGGTGCATTGTTATCGTTCTCCTGTAGTCCCTGTCTTGCGCGACATCGACCGATGACGCGGTTGCTTGCTGCTCAGGCGCCGCTAATGGCGTGTCGGGCCACAAAGTGTCCCGGTGCCACTTCCAGTAAAGGCGCCACTTCTGGCTCGTCACCCAATGGGCGAATTGGGCTGGGGATCTCATCCACCATCAGTGCCCGCTCACGGTGTCGATGCGCTGGATCGGCGACCGGCACCGCAGCCATCAGTTTCTTAGTATAGGGATGGCGCGGCTGCTCAAACACCGCCTGACGCGGCCCCATCTCCACAATCTGTCCGAGATACATCACTGCCACACGATGGCTGATGCGTTCGACCACCGCCATATCGTGTGAAATAAACAGGAAGGCAATGCCAAATTCGCGCTGCAAATCGAGCATCAAATTGATAATTTGCGCCTGGATAGAGACATCCAGTGCCGAGACTGACTCATCGGCAATCACCACTTTCGGATTCAGCGCTAGAGCACGGGCAATACAGATACGCTGACGCTGGCCACCGGAAAATTCGTGCGGATAACGTTGGGCATGTTCAGGCGACAAGCCGACACGTTCGAGCAGCCAGGCAACGCGTTTTTCCGCCTGGCGTCGATCCATGGTGTTATGCACCAGCAGCGGTTCCATGATGGAAAACCCGACGGTAAGACGCGGATCGAGTGAAGCGTAAGGGTCCTGGAAGATGAATTGAATATCGCGACGCAGCGAGGCCAGCGCGTGGCCCTGAAGTGCATCAATACGCTGACCGTTGAAGGTGATCGTGCCGCCCTGACTGGCGACCAGACGCAGCAGCGAGCGACCCGTGGTGGATTTCCCGCAGCCAGACTCGCCCACCAGCGCCAGTGTCTCTCCGGCATACAGATCAAAACTCACCTTCTCGACGGCATGCACGCGGCGTTTCACGCGGTTAAACAAACCGCTACGAATATCAAAGCGCGTGACTAAATCGCGCACCTGCAAAATCGGTGGCTCATCGCCGCGCACCGTATCTTGCGGTGTCGCAGGCTCTTCACGACCGTTGGTGTGCAACAGCGGGAATTTGGCGGGCAGCGGCTGACCGCTCATGGCGCCGAGTTTTGGTACTGCCGCCAACAGCGCTCGCGTGTAGGGCTGCTGAGGCGCATCGAACAACTGCTGTACTGGCGCACGTTCGACCACGTCACCGCGATACATCACCTGCACGCGGTCGGCCATTTCTGCCACCACGCCCATATCGTGAGTGATAAAAATCACCCCCATCTGCATCTCTTTTTGCAGCACGCGGATCAATTGCAGAATTTGCGCCTGAATGGTGACATCCAGCGCGGTGGTGGGTTCATCGGCGATGAGCAGTGCAGGTTTGCACGACAGCGCCATCGCGATCATCACGCGTTGCCGCATGCCGCCCGAAAGCTGATGCGGATAACGCGACAACACGTTGTGGGCTTCGGGAATGCGCACCAGATCCAGCATGCGGTGCGCTTCAGCCTGCGCCTGCTGATGACTTTTACCCTGATGCAGACGAATCGACTCCGCAATCTGCTCACCCACGGTGAAAACCGGGTTGAGTGAGGTCATCGGCTCCTGGAAAATCATCGCCATGTCGGCACCGCGCACTTTGCGCATTTGGCCGCTGCTAGCGCGCATCACGTCCAGCACCTCGCCGTTGCGACGCCGCAGGTGGATTTCGCCGCTGACGTCGCCGCCCGCCTGCTGAATCAGGCGCATCAGTGCCAGCGAGGTGACCGATTTACCGGAACCGGATTCACCAACCAGCGCCAGGGTTTCACCACGGTGCAGATCAAGCGACAGATTACGCACCGCTTCGGTGATGCGGCCTTCATGCTGAAAACGGACGTTGAGGTCACGCACCGCCAGAACTTGCTCAGGTGCCATCTGCTGCTGATGTTCTGTCATGCCTGCTCCTTAGCTGTCGCGGTAAATCGCTACCTCAACTTCGCCGCCGACATAAGCGAATCCGCGATACATTCCTTCGCTGTTAAACGGCAGCGCCACATTGCCGTGGCTGTCAACGGCGATCAGTCCGCCGCTGCCGTCCAGTTCCTGAATTTTGTCGTGAATCACGTTGGCGGTGGCTTGCTGCAATGAACGTCCCGCATATTCCATCTGCGCGGAGACGTCATACGCTGCCAGGGTGCGGATAAACACTTCGCCCGTGCCGGTACAAGATACCGCAACGGTTTCATTATTAGCGTAGCAGCCTGCGCCCACCAGCGGTGAGTCACCCACGCGCCCCGCCTGCTTATTGGTCATGCCCCCAGTCGAGGTGGCAGCCGCCAGATTACCCTGAAGATCGAGGGCCACTGCGCCCACCGTACCGAATTTGCGATCGGGATCGAGAGGATCATCGCTATGGCTTTGCGCCTCACCATCGTGATCGAGCACCATCTGCTGGCTGCTCAGCGCACGCTGTAACTGTTCCCAGCGCTCGGGGGTAGAGAAGAAATCAGGCTCAACCTGTTCCAGGCCTTGTTCAACGGCGAAGGCTTCTGCACCCGCGCCAATAAACAGCACGTGCGGGCTGTTTTCCAGCACCTTACGTGCCGCCAGTATCGGGTTTCGAATGTGGTTCACGCCCGCCACGGCCCCGACGTCGAGGGTACGGCCATCCATAATGCTGGCATCGAGTTCATGCGTGCCCTGATGGGTAAATACCGCACCTTTGCCTGCGTTGAACAGCGGGCACTCTTCCAGCAAACGCACCGCTTCGGTGACAGCATCCAGCGCGCTGCCACCCGTAGCGAGAATATGCTGACCAGCGGTAACGATTGCGTTTAACTGCTGACGATAGTGCTGCTCTTTTTCGGCGGTCATTGCGGCACGTGTAATCGCACCTGCCCCGCCGTGAATTGCGATAACTGCTTTAGCCATAACCGGTACCCTGTCAAGAAATCAGAAGCAAAAATACTGATTTAGAATGGTTTTCATCTTTTTTTGGCAATTTTCGACTATAGAAAGGCACTTCCAGCTTGTAAAGCAGAAAGTGTATCAGCGGTCATAACCTTTTAATGTGGATTATGCTTTTTTGTCGCATGTGACTCTGCGAGCAAATGCCACCATAATAGGCAGCATCTGAAATGACACTGCAGAGATGGATATGGAACCTTTCACCGCAGGATTAATCTCCCTCGAAGACGCGCAGCAAAAGATGCTGCAACAGCTTACCCCGATCAGTGATTGCCTGAGCGTCTCGCTGTTTGAAGCCGCGGGACGCATCACCGCTAAGCCGGTAAGTTCGCCGCTGGATGTGCCGCCTTTTGATAACTCAGCAATGGACGGCTATGCCGTGCGCCTGAGTGACTTGCAGCCAAACGTCGTGTTGCCGGTCGCCGGCAAAGCCTTTGCTGGCGCACCTTTCCATGGCGAGTGGCCTGCTGGCAGCGTGATTCGCATTATGACAGGCGCCCCGGTGCCTACAGGCTGCGATGCCGTGGTGATGCAGGAACAAACCGAGCAGCGTGATGGCGGCATCGTCATCACTGCAGACGTTAACCAGGGACAAAACATCCGCCGTATCGGCGAAGATATCCAGGCGGGCAAGCAGGTGTTGGATGCGGGTGTGCGCTTGGGTGCCGCCGAACTGCCACTGCTGGCTTCGCTGGGCATTGCGGAAGTGAGCGTGCTGCGCAAGCTGCGCGTGGCGATCTTCTCCACCGGCGATGAACTTCAGGCCGTGGGTCAGCCACTGGCTGAAGGGCAAATCTATGACACCAACCGCTTTACCGTATCACTGATGCTGAAAAAACTCGGCTGCGAAGTGATCGATCTCGGCGTGATTGCCGATGACCCCGCCGCATTGCGTCACGCGTTCAGTGAAGCCGATCGCCAGGCCGATGTGGTGATCAGTACCGGTGGCGTGTCCGTTGGCGAAGCCGATTTTACCAAAGCGATGCTGGAAGAGTTGGGTGCCATCACCTTCTGGAAACTCGCCATTAAGCCGGGCAAACCTTTTGCCTTTGGTCGTCTGGCAAATAGCTGGTTCTGCGGCTTACCGGGTAATCCGGTCTCGGCGGCGGTAACGTTCTATCAGTTAGTGCAACCTTTGTTGGCCACCCTGACCGGCCAGACCACGCGCATTATGCCACTGCGTCAACGCGCACGTGCCACGCAGCGGCTGAAGAAATCGCCAGGCCGTCTCGATTTTCAACGCGGTATTCTCAGCCGTGGCGAAGATGGCGTGCTGGAAGTGCGCAGCACCGGTGCGCAGGGGTCACACGTCTTCAGCTCCTTCGCCCTTGCAAACTGTTTCATCGTGCTGGAACGCGACAGTGGTGATGTTGAGGCCGGTGAATGGGTGGAGGTTGAAGCCTTTAACTCCCTGCTGGAGGGCTAATGAGCATTGCGCTGAGCGATGAAGAAATGCTGCGCTACAACCGTCAAATTGTACTGCGCGGCTTTGATTTCGAGGGCCAGGAGAAGCTGAAGGCTTCACGTGTGCTGATGGTCGGTTTAGGCGGACTGGGCTGTGCAGCAGCGCCCTATCTTGCCTCGGCGGGCGTTGGGCATCTTACCTTGCTCGATTTCGATACCGTCAGCCTGAGCAACCTACAGCGCCAGATTCTGCACAGCGATGCCACCGTGGGTCAGCCGAAAGTGGCATCTGCGCGTCAACAACTGGCAGCCATTAATCCACATTGCCAGCTGGAAGCGATCAATGCACAACTGGATGATGACTCGCTTAGTGCGTTGATAGCCCGCCATGATGCGGTGCTGGATTGCACCGATAACGTCATTACGCGTGAGCAGATCAACCGCGGGTGCTTCCAGCACAAGGTACCGCTGATCTCCGGTGCGGCCATTCGCATGGAAGGACAGCTCAGCGTATTCACCTGGCAGCCGGATGAACCCTGCTATCGCTGTATCAGCCGTTTGTTTGGCGATCAGACACTAAGCTGTGTGGAAGCGGGCGTGCTGGCACCGCTGGTCGGCGTGGTGGGCGCAATGCAAGCGCTGGAAGCCATTAAAGTGTTAACGGCGTGGGGCCAACCGGCCAAGGCAAGATTGCTGATGTACGATGCGATGAGTGCCGAGTTTCGCAGCCTGAAGGTGGCGCGGGATGTGCATTGTGAGGTATGTGGTAAAGAGAGTAGCGATGTAAATTAATTGAAGCGGCGCAATTTATTGCGCGTTGTCAGCATCCCTGCTGCATTAAACGCACGCGATAAATCACGCCGCAACAGATTTTAAGTCTGTTAAACAATACCCTGACTACGCAGATAATCTTCGTAGTTGCCGGTAAAGTCGACCACACGATCGCCTTTCATCTCCATCACGCGGGTGGCCAGTGAGCTGACAAACTCGCGGTCATGCGAAACGAAAATCAGCGTACCTTCGTACATCTCCAGCGCCATATTCAGGGATTCAATCGATTCCATATCCAGGTGGTTGGTCGGTTCATCCATGATCAAGATGTTCGGCTTCTGCATCATCAGCTTACCAAACAGCATACGGCCCTTCTCACCACCAGACAGTACCTTGGCGGGCTTCTTGATTTCATCATGACCAAACAGCAGACGCCCTAAAATACTGCGTACCGCTTGTTCGTCATCACCTTCCTGTTTCCACTGACTCATCCAGTCAAATACGCTCAGGTCATCGGCGAAATCTTCGGCATGATCCTGTGCATAATAACCAATACGCGCATTTTCAGACCATTTAACCGTACCATTCTCCGGGGTCAATTCACCGACTAACGTTTTCAGCAGTGTGGATTTACCGATACCGTTAGCACCGAGAATGGCGACCTTTTCACCCACTTCGATCATCAAGTTAAGTTTATTAAACAGTGGACCGTTATCAAAACCTTTAGTCAGTGCTTCCACTTCCAGCGCATTTCGGAACAGCTTCTTATCCTGATCAAAACGGATATACGGGTTCTGACGGCTTGAGGCTTTTACTTCATCCAGCTTGATTTTATCAATCTGCTTGGCGCGTGAGGTCGCCTGGCGTGATTTAGAGGCGTTGGCACTAAAACGGCTGACAAAGGATTGCAGATCGGCAATTTGCGCTTTTTTCTTCGCATTGTCTGCTAATAAACGCTCGCGCGCCTGAGTGGCGGCAGTCATATATTCGTCATAATTGCCTGGATACACGCGCAGTTCGCCGTAATCCAGATCCGCCATATGCGTACACACCATATTCAGGAAGTGACGGTCATGCGAAATGATGATCATGGTACTGTTACGTTCGTTCAGTACCTGCTCCAGCCAGCGAATAGTATCAATATCCAGGTTGTTCGTCGGTTCATCGAGCAACAAAATATCCGGATTAGAGAATAATGCCTGCGCCAACAGCACACGCAATTTCCAGCCTGGTGCGATTTCGCTCATCGGGCCGTAATGCTGTTCCACTGGAATGCCAACACCCAGTAATAATTCCCCCGCGCGTGACTCGGCACTGTAACCGTCCATTTCACCGTATTCGACTTCAAGGTCGGCCACTTTATAGCCTTCCTCTTCACTCATTTCCGGCAAAGCATATATACGGTCACGCTCTTGCTTCACCGCCCATAATTCCGTGTGCCCCATAATCACAGTATCCAGCACACTATATTGCTCAAATGCAAACTGGTCCTGACGCAACTTACCGATGCGTTCATTGGGATCAAGAGAAACATTTCCGTTGGTTGGAACCAGGTCTCCGCCCAGTATTTTCATAAAGGTCGATTTACCGCTGCCGTTCGCACCGATTAAACCGTAACGATTACCGCCGCCAAATTTAACGGAGATATTCTCAAACAGCGGCTTACTGCCGAACTGCATAGTGATATTGCTGGAAACTAACACGGCATTGACCTTTGTTACGCAGTGGAGGAAAAAACAGCGGGCATTATGCCAGAAACGAACACCGGGACGCCACCTTTGTGCCTGCTGGCAGTGCACCCGGAAACTGAACACCTTGTTGCCAATGGAGAAATAAAAAAGCCGAAGACGATGTCGTCTCCGGCTCCCACTGACAAGGAATGTGCAGATTATTTGATCAGGAAGCTGTCCAGGCTTTTACCTGAGTCCAGTGCTTTTTTAATCGCAGCTGGGGTACGGCCTTGGCCAGTCCATGATTTCTCTTCACCGTTTTCGTCGGTGTAAGAATATTTGGCTGGACGTGGTGCACGCTTCGCGCGTTTTTTACCGGTTTCCAAAGCGCCCAGTAATTCGTTTGGATCAATACCGTCAGCCAGCAGCATTTCGCGGTATTTAGACAGCTTCTCTTCTTTTTCGCGATTCTGTGCTTCTTCAGCATGCACTTCGTCACGACGCTCGGTCACAACGACAGTTAATTTTTCCAGAATCTCTTCCAGATCGGTCAATGGCAGTTCACGTGCTTGTGCACGTAATGTGCGAATGTTGTTCAGAACTTTAAATGCGTCACTCATCACAATGTCCTTGCTTAGGGGGGTAAATAAACTGTAGTGGCAAGATTACCCAATTCAAATAAAAAATAAATTAATTTATGCGAACGGATAATTCCGAACAGATTAACATATTCACTCACCCCAGCCTTAAACCCAACATGCGGCTTTAATTAACGGTGAATTAACAACGTGCATTTTGTGCCACCCACTGGAACAGGTACCGATTCCAGTCCTTATTCCCGGCTGATAAACAAGCATTTAGCCACTATTGCAGGCAGCAGCGAAAGTGAGCATAAAGGTAAAAAAAGATTAATGGTGTAAGCGAAAATCTATTTTCACAGGTGATTATTATATTAGTGGCAGTGAGAGGAGAATCTCGTTTTTCCGATCGCATGACGATAAAAAGCCGGTGCATGCACCGGCCTGGGGATAAAACCTGCAGTCTCAGGTTATAAGGTTTTCTTCACGGCAGGCGTCAAATGCGGTTGAGATTCTTCCTTTGATAGCCAGTCGTGCAAATAATGTTCGATCTGTTCCAGCGAACGATTGCGCGTTTCGGGTACACAGCGAATGACAAAAATGGCTCCCCCTATCCCTATCAGCGCAAAAATAAAGAATGCCCCTGATAAACCGACTGAAGCCAGCAGTATGGGGAACATCAGCGAGATAACGAAATTCGCTATCCACATCGCAAACACCGCACCGCCCATAAATATACCGCGCAAGCGAGTCGGAAAAATTTCAGACAGCAGCAGCCAGGTAACGGGCGACAACGCCCCTTGTTGAAAACTTAAAAACATCAACATGCCAAGCAAGACCATATAACTGCGCAGCACGTCCGGTTGACCCTGTACCGTTTCCGGCATCAAATAACTGACGGCGCCAATAAACACCAGACAGGCGGTGCAACCAAACTGACCCAACATGGTCATGGTACGGCGACCGATACGCCCCAGCAACCAGATGCCAACGAATGTCATTAATACCGAAATGACACCGTTGGCAATGGTAGCAATTAATGCCGCGTTATCGCTCATGCCCACCGCCTTTAACATCGTGGGCGCATAATACATGATGGTATTCACACCGGTTAATTGTTGAATCACGGCAATACCCACACCAATCAAAAACAATTTCATTAACCAGGGTTTACGTAATTCGCGCAAGCGCGGGCGGGCATCCTGCTGTTCTTCGGCTAACGTCTCTTCGATTTCTGTCAGCTCCCACTCCACATCTTGTTTAGCACGGGTACGCTCCAATACCTGTCGCGCCTCGGCCAGGCGCCCCTTCATCGCATACCAGCGCGGTGAGTCAGGCATAAACAGCATACCAAACCACAGCAGCACCGCCGGTACCGTTGCCACCGCCAGCATCCAGCGCCAGGTGGTGTCTCCGCCCCAGACCGCATTGAATCCGGCATTGGAGATGTACGCCAACATCTGACCAGAAACAATCATCAGCTCCTGCATGGTGACCAACTGCCCACGCTTATTCGCGGGCGCCATCTCTGCGATATATACCGGCACCGTGGCCGACGCGCCACCCACTGCCACACCTAATACCAGGCGGAAGAAAATCATCCATTCAACGTTAGGTGCTAACGCGGTACCGATTGCGCCCATCGCAAAGATGATCGCCAGTACCAGAATAATTTTTCTCCGCCCGGCAGCGGCAGCAAAGTGACCCGAAGCCAGCGCACCAAAGGCGGCACCAAACAGCAGGCTGCTCGTCACCAGCCCGGTGGTAAAGGGTGTCAGATGAAGATCGTCACCCATAAACAGCAGTGCGCCGGAAATCACGCCCGTGTCATAGCCGAACAGCAAGCCACCGAGGGTGGCAATCATTGCTATCACCTTCACAAAGGGTTCAGTGCGCGTACTGCTATTCGGCCCTGATGCCTTATTGGGGGTGAGATAGGTTTCCCGGGACATAACCAACTCCTTAACCTGTGAGAGAAGGTTTAAAAATAGATTATTTCATCCAATAGTAATAATTATGAAATTTAAATTTTGCGCGACAGGTCATAAACACGCGATCAACTTGCGATTAGTATCACAAAAATAGCCATCAGGAGTGGAAATTAGCGGAGATATGATCGGGTTGAATTTTACACAATCGATGAAAGGAAAATTTTTGTTCCGAATTGAACCGGGCGGCAACTCGCCGCCCATGTCGTTACGGAACGGTGGTGGCAGGACCGAACACCGAATATTCCGGCAGATTGACCTTCTGATAAGGTTCCCAGCCGCCGCCCAACGCTTTATACAGTGCAACTAAATCAAGCGCACTCTGCATCCGGGCTTGGGTTGACTGCGCCTGCGCCTGCGCCAACTGGCGCTGGGCATCCAGCACATCCAGGAAGGTCGAAATACCCTGCTTGTAACTATCACTGGCGAGGTCAAAGGCATGCTGCAGCGCCCCGGTGGTTTCATCCAGCGCCGTGACCTGTTGCTGATCGGCACGATAGCTCACCAGCGCGTTCTCCACATCCTGCAACGCAGTGAGCACCGTCTGGCGATAATCCAGTGCCGCACTCGCCTGCTGTGCACGTGCCAGTTTGACACTGGAAACTAAACGGCCGCCCTGGAAAATAGGGATCGAGAGTGAAGGACCAATGCTGTAGAAATGACTGCTCCAGTCATCAAGATAGCTGGCGTCGGTGTTACGCACGCCAAGTTGACCAGTGAGTGACAGGCTGGGGAACAGATCCGCCACCGATACGCCAATATTGGCCGTCTGCGCATGCAGATTGGCTTCCGCCTGGCGAATATCCGGTCTGCGCCGTGCCAGCGTTGATGGAATACCCACCGCCACCATCTTCGGCAATGCAGGCAGTGCTTTGCGGTTCATTAACTCGTTATCCAGCGTACCGGGCATTTTACCCAACAGCACTGCTAAGCCGTTCATTGCCTGCCGTTCTTGCGACTGATACTGCGGCAGTTGTGCATTCAGTGAAGACAATTGGGCACGCGCATTTTCCACGTCGGTCAGCGGCGCTAAACCATTGCGTTGCTGGCTCTGCGTCAACTCCCACGTCTGCTGCGCGACCTCAATCTGCTGCTGCAAGGTGTCGAGCACGGCCTGTGCACCGCGCAATTGCAGATACGCGCGCGCCACTTCCGCTTCCAGCGACACTAGCGCATCGTTGCGCTGCTCAATCGCCACCTGCTGCTGGGCATCTGCCGCTTCCATCTGACGGCGGACTTTACCCCATAAATCCAGTTCCCAACTGGCATCGAAGCTGCCCTGATAAAGCGTAATGGAGTGATCCAAACCGTTCAGCTGATTAGCCACATCACTATCAACCTGATCGTACACCCCGTTGGACTTCAACAGGCCTTTCAAACCCAGTTGCTGACGCGTCACTTTCGCCGAGCCATTCACTGAAGGGAAGAGCCCTCCGCGAGCCTGCGCCAGCTGTTCGCGTGCTCCGGCAATGCGCAGCACCGATTGCTGCAAGGTCAAATTGCCGGCAATAGCACGTTCAATCAGGCTATCCAACTGTGGATCGTTAAAGTTTTTCCACCACAGTGGTTGAGTCGCTGACGACAGCGGCCTGGACGCTTCCTGTGAAGACAAGTCACGATAGCTGCCCGGCGTCTGCGCATGGGGAGGCTGATAATCAGGCCCCACGGCACAGCCCGCCAGCATTAATGTCAGTGCCATAAGGCTCAAGCGCGGAGAGATGATCATTCTAGTGTGCTCCTGCACTGCCTTCGCTCTTGATCGGCGAAAGCAACCAACAAAAAGGAATCAACAGCAGGGCCACGATACTCAGGCCCATAAAGACATCGATGTAAGCCAAAATACGCGCCTGGGCAATCATCTCTTTATACAGTTGTCCCGTGGCCAGCGTCAGCGGATCGCCCACCGCCGTAGTGAAATCTCGGATCGCCTGCGCCCAATGCTGCAAGGTGAGATTGAACGGCTCATTGAGCGGGGTCATGTTATGGATCATGCTGGCCGAGCGCGCCTGCATTCGCTCGGTAATCCCCGCCGTGGCCAGTGAAATGCCAATCGATCCCGCCACGTTACGGAACATGGTAAACAGCGCCGCCGCATCCGCATTTAACCGCTGCGGCACGGTGATAAAGGCGATGGTGGTTAACGGCACAAACAGGAAACCGAGCCCGATGGACTGTGCACTGCGCATCATCACCAGCGTGGTGAAGTCCACGTTCGGAGTCAGCGTGGTGGAATAGAAGAAGGCGCAGGCGAGGCAAGTGAAACCAAATGCGATGATGTAGCGTGTTTGCACAATCGGCATCAGCTTCAGCACCAGCGGAATGGTGAGCACGATCAATACCGCACCTGGAGAGAGCACCAGACCGGACCAGGTGGCGGTATAGCCCAGATCCTGCTGCGCCAGCTGAGGCAACACCACTGAACTGCCGTAGAGGATCATCGCCATTCCGGCCATCAGCAAACCCGCGACCCAGAAGTTGCGGTCCTTCATTACCGTGATATCCACCACCGGTCTGCGTGCATACAGCAGCCAGTAAACCGCGCCCACTATACCAATCACCGCGAGCATGGCGAACAGACGAATAAAGTGCGAGGCGAACCAATCGGCATCCTCCCCGCGATCGAGGAACACCTGCAAACAGCCGAGGCCCAGCGTGATTAAACTAATGCCGATGTAGTCGATTTTCAGGCGACCTTTTTCCCATTTACGCTCCCATGGCGGATCTTCCAGCAGCTGATAAATCGCCAGCACCGTCAAAATCCCCACCGGGATGTTAATGAAGAACACCCAACGCCAACTGTAGTTATCAGTGATCCAGCCGCCCAGCGTAGGGCCGATCACCGGCGCGACGATGATTGCAATGGAAGAGAGGCCAAACGCTTTCCCGCGATCTTCCGCCTTAAAGTAGTCCAGCAACACTGACTGTTGAACGGGCTGTAAACCGCCGCCGAAAAAGCCCTGTAACACTCGGAACAGAATGATCTGCCAGAGTTCGGTGGCGATGCCGCACAGGAACGAGCAAATGGTGAACATCACAATACAAATCAGGAAAAACGTTTTGCGACCAAACAGGCGGGTAAAGAAGGCAGAGATGGGCAGCACGATACCGTTGGCGACCAAATAGGAAGTGAGCACCCACGTAGATTCGTCGTAGCTGGAAGAGAGCGAACCAGCAATATGTGGCAGCGCAACGTTAACGATAGTGGTGTCAAGGATCTCCATAAACACCGCCAGCGTCACCGTAATCGCGACCAGCCACGGATTGCTGGCCGGACGCCAGCTTTCGCTCGCACTCATTCTACCGTGACCTTGGGCTCAACCGACAGGCCAAGCGGCAATGGATGATTAGGATCCAACCCTTTATCAATCACGATTTTCACCGGCACGCGCTGCACAATTTTCACGTAGTTACCGGTGGCATTTTCCGCGGGGAAGGTCGAGAAACGCGATCCCGAGCCCATCTGAATACTGTCCACGTGCCCTTCCAGTTTCATATCTGGCCAGGCATCAATGCTGATATCCACTTTGTCACCCGGGTTCATGCGCGCCAGCTGGGACTCTTTAAAGTTGGCATTGATCCAGATATCCGGAGACACCAGAGAGAACAGCGCGGTGCCTGCCTGCACCAGGGTGCCAACCTGCACATTGCGTTTGGTGACGAAACCATCGTATGGCGCGCGCACTTCGGTATAAGAGAGGTTCAATACAGCGGTATTGAGCTGCGCCTGTGCCTGTTCAACCTGTTGCTGACGGGCCTCCACGTTGGTTTCCTGCTGGCGAATTTGCAGCTGGACCTGAGAAGCGACCTCCACTTGTGCTTTAGCACTCTGTAATTGTGCTTCAGCAGAACGCAGTTGAGCGGCAGCGGTATCAATATTGCGCTGTGAAGTGGCGCGCGGATCCACGCCACGCTGACGACGATAATCCGCCTGAGCATTCAGTAAATTAGCCTGCGCTTTGGCTTGATCGGCTAACGCCTGATCGCGCTGAGCCGGGTATTGCACCCGAGAAAGCGCCAGCTGCGCCTGGGCTTGATGGAGTTGCGCTTTGGCCAGCCCCAGCTGAGCTTGCGCCTGATCGCGCTGGGCAGCATTATCGCGAGGATCAATCTCTACCAGCAAATCGCCCTTCTTCACCCGCTGATTATCGTTCACCAGCAGTTTGACCACAAAACCGGCCGCTTTAGGAGAGATGGTAACCGCATCACCTTCGGTGAAAGCATCATCTGTGGTTTCAATGTTGCGGGTGGAGAACCAGAACCACAATCCCACCAGCAGCATGATGACCACCACAATGGCGAGAATAATCAGTGGCTTTTTGCCGGGGCGTTTACGTTGCGGTTCGTTGTTGTCTTGATTACTGTCTGAAGCGTGCTGCGCATCCTGCTGCTCGCGAGCGGGCGGCTGATTTTGATTATCACTCATAGGTTATCATCGCTGGCTGTGATCCCGATCCACGGGCAAAAACGGTCAACTTAACCTTAGATCGAAAATTGACAAATTCCAGTACAACTTTACAGAAGCCAACAAAACACGCATTAATTGCCACTCACTGCGATAACGCGCTGAAAAATCAACGCGTCAGCCCGGTTAGCAGCACAATAATGTCGGTTTAATTCAGCCACTGGAGCAACAGCCAGCCCCACAGCATCGACCACGCCAGCATCGGTAAAGAAAACAGATGGAAACGCCACCAGACGCGCGCATCCTGTGCCATCCGCAGCGCGATGAGATTGGCCAACGAACCCGGCAACAGACCGAAACCACCAATGTTTACCGCCCAGGCGAACACATCGGATGGAGGCACTTTCTGTAACAGCAAAATGGTCGCCGGAACGTTACTGATCACCTGCGACAGGCCAATCGCCAGCAGATATAACCCGCCCTCTCCCAACTGACTGATAGCAGCGAAATGCGGTTGCAGTAACGGCAGATGCATCAATAAAAAGACATCGATAAACATCGCCACAAACACCAGTAGCAGGCTCCAGTCGATACTGGCTAAGACCTTACGTGCCATCACTAAAAAGCAGGCGGCGACCAGCAGCAACGCCCAGCCCGTCATTTTCAATTCCAGTGCCACGATAAACACCACATAGAGCAACACGCTGACGAAAAACAGCGGCTTTTGCCACTGATGCGCGGCGCTTTGTGCATGCTTTTCAATAAGCCGGGCGGGGAAACTCCACCAGGTGAGCGCCATTAAGGTGATCATTAAAAACGCAGCCAGCGGAGCCATTTGCAGCATGAAGCCTGACACACTCAAAGTGCCGTGACTCCACAGCAAAATATTTTGCGGATTGCCGACTGGCGTCAGCAGCGATCCCGCATTCACGGCGAGCGCCTCAAAAATAATCAGGCGGGAAATCGGTAAGCGTGAAAATTTACGCAGCGTCAATGTCAGCGGCACCAAAATAAACAGTGCGACATCATTGGTCAAAAAGGTGGAGAGTAAAGCGGCCGCACACACCATAAACAGCGCCAGCGTGCGCTCATGCTGAAAGCGCTGAATCAGGCGTGCACCAAGCACATCAAAGTAGCCGCTGTTCTCCAGCCCTTTGGTTAGCATCAATAAACCGGTGAGCGTCATGATGGTGTGCCAGTCAACAGCGGCTGGCAGTTGCGGCCAGCGAAAATCGGCCAGCGGCAACAGCACCACACCCAACAGCAACAACAAATGCAAAATACGATCACGCATTAAGGAACGAAGCACGATGGGCATGATGGCGAAAAGCCTTGTAGGTTAGCGACTCTCGTAAAACTGCTTGAAAACGGCCAGGGTTTCATCACTGACGTGATGCTCAAGACCTTCAGAATCTCGGCGGGCGGTTTCCGGGCTGACACCCAGAGCCAACAGAAAGGTTTCAACAATATGGTGGCGAACGCGGCTCGCTTCGGCCAGCTTCTCACCTTCCGCTGTGAGGAATACACCGCGATACGGCACCTGTTCAACCAAACCGGTGGTGCCCAGACGCTTCAGCATTTTGGCTACCGTAGGTTGAGAAACGCCTAAACGTGCAGCCATATCCACCTGACGGGCTTCACCAAATTCACGAATCAAATCAGAGATTAACTCGACGTAGTCATCAATAAGTTCACGTCGATGCGCTTCGCGCACCTGGCGAAATCCTTCGACATGCTCCTCGATATCTTTAAGCGGCCCCTGGGGCGTATTGTTAGCGCTCTTTGCACGACGACTCATTCAGCTTCCTCTTTATTATCTGCCGCACTTTAACTGCGGTGCGGGCCTGGCTGCGCTCATTGTAAACCAGGCACAAATAAGCACAAATTTTTCCTAAATAGTGTTGGCTAAAGAGTATAGCCAGTGCTATCTTTGTTCGTAATGTAAGCGAATAGCTTATTAAGGAGGCAAAGATGAACGAACCCTATCTGCTGCTGCTCCTTTTCCTGCTGTTTATTGCAGGCTTATGCTTACTGTTACGATGTCATTCTTTCGGGAGGTAAACATGACCACCATGAAAAACTGCCTCGACTGCGGCAAATGCTTCCAGGCTGAACAAAGCAAACCGGCTTTTGAACTGAAGTCATTACTGTGCCTCTTCAGCCGTTCACCGTTTGCACTGCGTCTGATGCTGATTGAAAAGCTGACGGGCAAACAGCTGGTTGAGCGCCCTTGCCCGAATTTAATCTGGCGCGGTTAACGCCGGTTTAAATCTCCTCTTGGGATCCGTTTTCATACGGATCCTCTGCACGATCTCACATTTTGTTACCTTTTTAGTCCCACTCTTTCTATTGTTATTGAACGAAAGCTATACCCCCATTTCTTCTATGGCTGAATCGCTTCAGGTTGTACACCCCTCTTTTCTTCAACATTGCTTAAACGGTTAGGCTGCTAACATTTAGCTTGCAACCTATTATGACAGCTGATTAATCTCCTCATAACAAAAAATTACATACTTATAACAAAACTAACCCAGGGTGGGTTTTCTTAAGGAAGATCAGCAATGTCACTAAAAAAGCCTGAAGAGCAACCATCGGGCCGGAGACGATTTTTGCAAAAATCGCTCTCGCTCATTCCTCTCGCCGCCGCAGCCAGTACCGGTGTGGTGTCACTCTCCTCCCCCGCTGCCGACAAACCGCAAGGTGTGTTATCAGACTATGTTCCTGCCTACTTCAATGACAAAGAGTGGAAATTCCTGCTCGCCGCGTTGGATCGCCTGATCCCCGCCGATGCCAATGGCCCCGGTGCCGTGAGCGAAGGCGTACAGGTGTTTATTGATAAGCAAATGGAACTGCCCTACGGCTATGGACGCCTGTGGTACATGCAAGGCCCGTTTGCCGATGCCATCCCAGAGATGGGTTACCAGTCGCATTTAGTCCCACGCGATACCTATCGTTTAGGGATTGCGATGGCTGACCAACATTGTCAGCAGCAGTATCAGAAGGATTTTTATCAGCTGGAAACCGCGCAGCAGGAAGAGGTATTGCGCGCGCTGGAAGCCGACAAACTGCGTAACGATGCCATTCACGGCAAGCTGTTTTTCGAGCAACTGCTGGAGAACGCCAAAGAGGGTTATCTCGCCGATCCGATTCACGGCGGCAACCAGACGCTGGCCTCGTGGAAAATGATTGGTTTTCCCGGTGCACGTGCGGACTTCGTCGATACCGTACAACAGCCGAATAAACCCTATCCGCTTGGCCCAGTCAGTATTTCCAGCAAAAGGAGCGTGTAATGGCAGCAGTAAAAAAAGCGCCCGTCGATGTCGTGATCGTCGGGTTTGGCTGGACCGGCTCGCTGATGGCGATGGAACTGGCCAGCTCTGGTTTGAATATTGTGGCACTGGAACGCGGCGAAAATCGCGATACCTACCCTGACTTCTCTTATCCGCGCATCGCGGATGAACTCACTTACGGCATCCGTTTAAAACTGTTCCAGAATGCCTCGAAAGAGACGGTCACGGTGCGCCACACTACTCAGGAAACCGCGCTGCCTTATCGCCGCTTTGGTTCTTTCCTGCCCGGTGATGGTGTGGGCGGTGCAGGCACCCACTGGAATGGCCAGCTGTGGCGTCCGCTGGAAGCCGATCTGAAAATGCGCAGCACCGTGATTGAAAAATACGGCGCGGATTTCATCCCTAAAGACATGACGGTACAGGATTATCCGTTCACCTATGATGAAATGGAGCCGTACTTCGACAAGTTCGAAAAAATCTGCGGCGCGGCCGGTCAGGTGGGTAACCTGAATGGTGAGAAAGTCGAAGGCGGTAACCCTTTTGAATCCCCGCGTAAAAATGGCTACCCGACCAAACCGCTGGAGACCCTGTATGCCGGCGAGCTGTTCTCCAAAGCAGTGAAACAGCTGGGATATCATCCCTTCGAATGCCCGGCGGCCAACTGTACCGAAGCCTGGACCAACCCTTACAACGTACAACTTGGCGTCTGTAACTACTGCGGTTACTGCGAACGCTTTGGCTGCTTCAACTACTCTAAGGGTTCACCACAGAGCTGCGTCATCCCCGCGCTCAAACCCTTTAGCAATTTCGAGCTGCGCACTCAGGCACACGTGATTCGCGTGAATACCGACAGCAGTGGCAAGAAAGCCACGGGCGTCACATATATCGATGCGCAGGGCAATGAAGTCGAACAACCGGCCGACCTGGTGATCCTCAGCGCCTTCCAGCTGCATAATGTAAGACTGCTGCTGTTGTCGAAAATCGGCAAGCCTTACGATCCGCAAACCGGTGACGGTGTGGTGGGCAGAAACTACGCCTATCAGATGACCGGTGGCATCAAGCTGTTCTATGACAACGACAACTGGTTCAATCCGTTTGCCGCGACCGGCGCTACTTCAACCGTGATCGACGATTTCAACGCCGAGAACTTTGACCACAGTAAAGTCGGCTTTGTCGGCGGTGCCACCATCTCCGCCGCCTTCTCTGGTGGTCGCCCGATTCAGCAGATGGGCATTCCTAAAGATGCGCCACGCTGGGGCTCAGGCTGGAAGCAGGCCATCAAAGATAACTATCTGCACAACATGAACGTCGGTTCGTCCGGCTCCGTGATGCCTTACAAGCAGTGCTATCTCGATCTTGACCCCACCTACCGTGATATCTACGGTCAGCCTCTGCTGCGCATGACGTTCGACTGGCAGCAAAACGAACTGAAGATGACCAACTTCATCAAGGATAAAGCGGAAGAGATCGTCAAGGTGATGAATCCGAAGCACTACGAAGTGGGATTCAAGACGCTCAACAGCCATTACGATGTGCGTCCTTATCAATCCACGCACACCACGGGTGGTGCGGTAATGGGTGACGATCCGCGTACCAGCGTGGTGAACAAATACCTGCAGAGTTGGGATGTGCCGAATCTGTTTGTGACCGGTGCCTGCTGCTTCCCGCAAAACCTGGCGTACAACCCCACCGGGATTGTGTGTGCCACCGCACTGTTCGCGGCGGATGCGATTCGCAACCGCTACCTTGCTAACCCCGGCCCGCTGGTTCAGGCCTGATAAGGAGCGTCATAGTGAAATTTTCCGCACTTTTTCTCGCTCTGAGCGGCGCGCTGGTAAGCCATGCGGCACTGGCGGCCAGTGAAGCTTCGGTTAAACAGGGTGAATATCTGGCGAAAGCGGGCGATTGCGCCGCCTGCCACACAGCGGCGGGCGGCCAGCCGTTCGCCGGTGGACTCAAAATGAGCACGCCGATTGGCGCGATTTACTCGACTAACATCACCCCCGATAAAACCCACGGCATTGGTGACTATAGCTACGACGATTTCGTAAAAGCGGTACGTGGCGGCGTGGCGAAAGATGGCAGCTCGCTCTATCCGGCGATGCCGTTCCCGTCCTATGCCAAAATCAGCGACAGCGATATGCACGCTTTGTATGACTACTTTATGCAAGGCGTTAAACCGGTCAACCAGGAGAATCACAAAAGTGATATCCCCTGGCCGCTGAGCATGCGTTGGCCGCTGGCGTTCTGGCGCTGGACCTTTGCCGATGACAGCACCTATGCACCGGTGGCGGGCAAATCGGAACAGTGGCAGCGCGGTGCTTATTTGGTACAGGGGTTGGGTCACTGTGGATCCTGCCACACGCCGCGTGGCATCGGCTTCCAGGAAAAAGCCATGGATGAGAGTGGTAAAGGCTATCTGACCGGCGGCACGCTGGAAGGCTGGCACGCACCGGATCTCACCGCCAGCCCAGCCGCAGGACTTGGCAGCTGGTCACAGCAGGATATCGCCACCTTCCTGAAAACGGGTGCCAATAAACAGGGTGCCGCCTTTGGTTCAATGACCGATGTCATCGCACACAGCACGCAATACCTCAGTGATGAGGATCTGAATGCGATAGCCGTTTATCTGAAGTCACTGCCTGCCGCAGATGCAACCGCGGCTCCGCAGGCCAGCGATGCCACGGCACAAGCGCTGTTCAAAGGGGATGTCAGCCAACCGGGCGCACAGGTGTATGTTGATAACTGTGCTGCCTGTCACCGAACGGATGGCAAAGGCTATGCCAGTACCTTCCCTGCGCTGGCGCACAATCCTGCCTTGCTGAGTGAGGACCCGTCTTCAGTGATCAGTGTGATTCTGAAAGGAGGCCAACGTGCGATTACGCAGCAGGCGCCGACCGGTTTCACCATGCCTGATTTCGCCTGGCGTCTTGATGATCAGCAGGTCGCTGATGTCGCGAACTTCATCCGCAACGGATGGGGCAATAAAGCGGCACCGGTAACGGCTGACCAGGTCAAAAAGATCCGCGCGACACTGCCTCCCGCCAAACAGTAGGCATAAAAAAACGGCCCGCATTGGGCCGTTTCTTGTGCAACGCTGGTCTAAGCATGAACTTAGAAGCTGTAACCTACGCCAGCAATCCAGGTGCCCACGTCTACGCTGCGGATACGGCTCTGCTCGTAACCAACATCCAGAGCAACGTTCTGGATTGGGTTGAACTGCATACCTGCGCCGTAAGAGAAACCAACATCGCTGGAATCAGATTTAGACTGCGCAGCTGCGTCGTTTGCCTGGTATTTGCCGTAGCCGATACCGACAACACCGTAGATGCTTGCCCAGTCGTTCAGACGGTAAGCAGGACCACCGGTGATACCGTAGTACTGGCCTTTGTTGTACACGCCAGCGTCAGTACGGTCTTTCTCGGTGTAGGTGAAAGAACCGATCCAACCCAGTGGGTTAGTACCGTCTTCGTAACGGTATTTCAGGTTGAAGCCGTTTGCTTTGTTAGCAACACCTTGATAATCGCTCTGCGCGTAGCCAGCAGAAACGGTGCTCTGTGCCATGGCTGAACCAGCAGAAACTGCCAGTACGCAAGCCAGTGCTGAAAGACATGCAATTTTTTTCATAACCACCTCAAATGTGAATATACTTCTCTCCTGACAACGCTAAAAATATAACAAAAATCAGCCAGAAACTCTGCCCCGTATTTGTTGTCTAACAGATTGTTTGGTGTAACAGAAAGTTAATGAAGTTTCGTATGTCATTCATTTTACTTATAAAAACCTTCATATTTCTGCAATCTAATTTCGGGTCACAAATAATACCTTTAAGTATATTCCTAAAAAAACCTGACATTTCTTTACTGAAATGGCCCTGAAAGTGGTTACTTTTCATCCCGTCGCGATATTTTATTTCCCTGTTGTGCGCCTCCTTATTTACTCCGAATTCCTTTAAACTGGCATTTTGTTACTTTGTTGTTAATCACTACAGGAATGGATTACAGGATGTCTGCGCCTCTGACCAACCCCAAAATGGCTCCGGTATGGTTTCCGATTGCCGTACTGCTTATCGCTATGCTTTCACTGCAAGGTGGTGCCTCACTTGCCAAATCGTTGTTCCCCACTGTGGGCGCACCCGGCATCACCGCGCTGCGTCTGGGGCTGGGCACCCTGATTCTCTGCGCTATCTTTAAACCCTGGCGCCTGCGTTTTACGCGTGCTCAACGCCAGCCGCTATTAATGTACGGACTGGCGCTGGGGTGCATGAATTACCTCTTCTATTTATCCATCCGCACCGTGCCGCTTGGTGTGGCGGTTGGCCTCGAATTTCTTGGCCCCTTAACCCTGGCACTGGCGGGCGCACGCCGTCCGCTGGATTTTCTCTGGGTGTTGCTGGCGGTGACAGGGTTGTGGTTCTTGCTGCCGATTGGCGATGGCATCAGCCATATCGATCCGCTGGGTGCACTGCTGGCGGTGGGAGCCGGTGCCTGTTGGGCCGTCTATATTCTGGCAGGTCAGCGCGCAGGCGCAGAACATGGCCCGGCTACCGTGGCAATGGGATCGTTGATCGCTTCGATCATCTTTGTGCCGCTCGGCTTAACCTTTGCCGCGCCGGGCATCTGGCACTGGGAAATACTCCCGCTGGCCTTGATCATCGCCCTGCTTTCCAGCGCCATTCCCTACTCTCTGGAGATGATGGCGCTGACGCGACTGCCTGCACGTATCTTTGGCACCCTGATGAGCCTGGAACCGGCGATGGCCGCCCTATCTGGCATGCTCTTCCTCGGTGAACTGCTGACCTTTAAGCAGTGGATCGCTTTACTGGCGATTATTGCCGCTTCGGCGGGTTCGACACTCACCATGAAACAAAAGCGTGCCAAAATAAACGAAGTGGATATAAACAACCCCCAGTAAATAACGTCTTTATTCAGCCTGAAACATTCAGGCTGAATAAATAAGCATTCTCATTCAATTCTTTTCATTCATTACTCTGCATTTGTTATTATTTTGCAACATCACTGAAAGATAATTAACATCACTAGCAAACCATTGTTATAAATGAAATTAAATCAAACACGATTAAATCCCATGCAACACTAAGGTTTATCTATTCCTGTCATCGGTTTAAACAATCCAGCACAACAAAAAACTGCTGCTATACTTATTCCCGTGCTTGATTAGGACAACCATCAATTAGAGGATATTAATGATGAGTACCGCAAAACTGGTTAAAACTAAATCGTCTGATCTCATTTACACCCGTAATGATGTTGCTGATAGCGATAAGAAAGCGACCATCGAGGTGCTCAACCGTCTGGTAGTGGAATATATTGATCTGTCGCTGATCACCAAACAGGCGCACTGGAATATGCGTGGCGCCAACTTTATTGCCGTGCATGAAATGCTGGATGGCTTCCGTACAGCTATTACCGACCATCAGGACACCATTGCCGAGCGTGTGGTGCAGTTAGGTGGCGTGGCGTTGGGTACCACACAAATCGTTAACGATAAGACGCCGTTGAAAAGCTACCCGCTCAATATCCACAGCGTGCAGGATCACCTGAAAGCGTTGGCCGACCGTTACGCGATTGTGGCTAACGATACGCGTAAGGCGATTAGCGAAGTCAGCGATGAAGATACCGCTGATATCTTCACTGCCGCATCGCGCGATCTGGATAAGTTCTTGTGGTTCATCGAATCGAACATTGAATAACGTATGACATCAAAGGCGGGTTATCCCGCCTTTTTTACATTTGTAACATCATGGTGCTTTTTTTGACGCCGTTAACAATTTCTTAATCCTGCCTTTCCCTTGCTATGCCCTTGGTGCACACTGTGCCCGCACCACAACAGCACAATGCACCATATTGGTGACCCAAATAGGTGCAAACTTTTCATCGTATGCAAAATCGCTTCAGCACGGCCCTGCATCCTGCTGATTTCGATTAAAATGAAAAGTTGGCATACTTTTTTCATATGATACGCCGTACAGCAGGCCATCAGGTCTGAAGGGTAATAAGGAAAATAATGATGAAGTCTTTGATTAAAGTCTCCGTGGCCGCGCTGGCGCTGGCCTTCTCGCTTTCTTCCACTGCAGCAGATAAGAAACTGGTTGTCGCCACTGACACCGCATTCGTGCCGTTTGAATTCAAACAAGGCAACGATTACGTCGGCTTCGATATCGACCTGTGGGCCGCTATCGCTAAAGAGCTGAAGCTGGATTACACCCTGAAGCCAATGGACTTCAGCGGTATTATCCCAGCCCTGCAAACCAAAAACGTTGACGTGGCACTGGCCGGTATCACCATCACACCTGAGCGTCAGAAGGCCATCGACTTCTCAGACGGCTACTACAAAAGTGGTCTGCTGGTGATGGTGCGTGAAAATGAAAACAACATTAAAGGTATTGAAGATCTGAACGGCAAAGTGGTTGCAGTGAAGAGCGGTACCGGTTCTGTTGATTACGCGAAAGCACACATCAAATCGAAAGATCTGCGTCAGTTCCCGAACATCGACAACGCCTACATGGAATTAGGCACCAACCGTGCTGATGCCGTGCTACATGACACACCAAACATCCTGTACTTCATCCATACTGCAGGTAAAGGTCGCTTTAAAGCGGTTGGCGAATCAATCGAAGCTCAGCAGTACGGTATCGCCCTGCCGAAGGGCAGTGATGAGCTGCGTAACCAGATCAATGGCGCGTTGAAAACCCTGCGCGACAACGGCACTTACAATACTATTTATAAAAAATGGTTCGGCAGCGAACCAAAATAATTCCGGCTTAAGCCGATTTTTGTAGCAGGGAGCTTATTCTCCCTGCTTTTTATATTTCCACTGCAACTGATTCTGGAGTGACACCATGGAGTTTGACTGGAGCGTCATTTGGCCTGCCCTGCCGATTTTGATCCAAGGCGCCAAAATGACCCTGATAATTTCCGTACTCGGCCTGGTCGGCGGATTGATTATCGGCCTGGTGGCCGGTTTCGCCCGCGCATATGGCGGCTGGGTGACCAACAACCTCGCGTTGGTCTTTATCGAACTGATTCGCGGCACGCCTATCGTGGTGCAGGTGATGTTTATCTACTTCGCGCTGCCGATGGCTTTCCCGGATTTGCGTATCGATCCGTTCACCGCCGCGGTGGTGACCATCATGATTAACTCCGGTGCCTATATCGCGGAAATTACGCGTGGTGCGGTGCTGTCGATCAACAAAGGTTTCCGTGAAGCGGGCCTGGCGCTGGGCTTATCACGTCGTGAAACCCTGCGCTACGTCATCATGCCTTTAGCGCTGCGTCGTATGCTGCCACCGCTGGGCAACCAGTGGATTGTGAGTATCAAAGATACCTCGCTGTTTATCGTGATTGGTGTGGCGGAACTGACCCGTCAGGGCCAGGAGATCATCGCCGGAAACTTCCGCGCGCTGGAGATCTGGAGTGCTGTTGCCATCATCTATCTGGTTATTACGCTGGTGTTGAGCTTTGTGCTGCGCCGTATTGAGAAAAGGGTGAAAATCCTGTGATTGAATTTAAAAACGTCTCTAAAAACTTCGGCCAGACTCAGGTTCTGCACGACATCAATCTGAAGATTAATCAGGGTGAAGTAGTGGTAATTATCGGGCCATCAGGCTCAGGTAAATCTACCCTGCTGCGCTGCATCAACAAGCTGGAAGAGATCACCACCGGTGACCTGATTGTTGATGGTATGAAGGTCAACGATCCTAAAGTCGACGAGCGCCTGATCCGTCAGGAAGCTGGCATGGTGTTCCAGCAGTTCCATCTGTTCCCACAGATGAGTGCGCTGGATAACGTCGCCTTCGGTCCTATTCGCGTTCGCGGTGCCAAGAAAGACGCTGCGCAAAAGCTGGCACGTGAACTGCTGGGCAAAGTAGGCCTGGCTGAGCGTGCACACCACTTCCCGGCTGAGCTGTCCGGTGGACAGCAGCAGCGCGTGGCGATTGCCCGTGCTCTGGCAGTGAAACCGAAGATGATGCTGTTTGATGAACCGACCTCTGCCCTCGATCCCGAACTGCGCCATGAAGTGCTCAAGGTTATGCAGGATCTGGCGGAAGAAGGCATGACCATGGTCATCGTGACGCACGAAGTCGGTTTCGCACAGAAAGTGGCCTCACGTCTGATCTTCATCGATAAAGGCACCATCGCCGAAGATGGCAACCCGGATGAGTTGATTACCAACCCACCGAGCGATCGTCTGCGCGAGTTCCTGCAGCACGTTTCCTGATAACGATGCAGTAAGTAAAAAGCCGCATCAGCTTAGCTGTGCGGCTTTTTTATTATCTTTGGGTGTTGTTAGATAATTTTTCTTTCAGAATCTTCACCTTCCATTGCTGACTATACTTTTTCTCTGGTGCCGCTGAGCGTTGTTCAAGGAGAAAGTCATGTCGTTTGCCCACCCATTATGGCGCTTCGCCATGTGGATGCTGCTCTGTCTGTTCCTCATGCCTGCCGCCAACGCGGTCAATCTGCCGCAGGCGGCCGTTGCGGCTCAACAAACGCAAACACCAACAGCCAGCAACACGGCTAACAGCGAACCCACCATTGAAGATAAAAAAGCCGCCTATGCCGCACTGGCCAATATTCTGGAAAACAATGATTCTCGCCAGGAGCTGATTGATCAGTTGCGCCAGGCTGCCAACAGTAAAGCAGTGGACGAGCAGCCGGTACTGGCACCGCCGCAGGCCGATCAGGAAGATCCCACCGTGCTGGAGAGTGTCACCAACGTGACGCGTGAATATGGCGGCGCAGTGGCCTCACAGTTTGTTCAGTTGCATGACAACATTGTGAATGCGCCGCATAAGGCATTTAACCAACAGACCTTTTTTAATGCGCTGAAGTATTTTGTTGGGCTGGCCGCTGCCGTGTTTGCCTTCTACTGGCTGACTCGGCTGTTGATGTACCCGATTTGGCAACGCATGGGCCGCTGGGGACGTAATCACAATCTTGAACGCAGCAAATGGCTGCATCTGCCTGCCACCATTGCATCTGCGTTTATCCTCGATTTACTGCTTCTGGCATTGACGCTGTTTAAAGGCCAGATCATCAGTGATAACTACCACAACAACAACCGCACCATTGCCTATCAGCAAGGGCTGTTCCTGAATGCGTTTGCCCTGATTGAATTTTTCAAAGCGGTGCTGCGCCTGATTTTCTGCCCCCGCTTCCCTACCCTGCGTTTCTTCCATCTTTCCGATGCACGCGCCGCGTACTGGAATACGCGCCTGAGCTGGTTGAGCGGTATCATTGGCTACGGACTGTTAGTGGTGGTGCCGATCGTCTCCAATCAGGTGAATGTCCAGATAGGCGCGCTGGTGAATGTGCTGATCATGTGCATCATGACTGGTTGGGCACTGTGGTTGATTTTCCGCAACAAACGCAATATCCATGATGAGTTGGCGCGCCTGGCCGATCGCAGCATGAGCTTCTTTGCCCTGTTCATTCGCGCCTTCGGTATGGTGTGGCACTGGCTGGCGAGTGCTTACTTTATTGCGCTGTTCCTGTTCTCTATTTTCAATCCTGGGGACAGCCTGAAGTTTATGATGTCTGCCACGGTGCGCAGTATGGCGATCATTGTCATCGCCGCGCTGATCTCTGGCATGTTGACGCGCTGGATTGGTAAGACACTGACGCTGTCGCCCGACCTGCGGCGCAATTACCCTGAGTTGCAAAAACGGGTGAATGACTGGGTAAAAGCGCTGCTAAAACTGGCTCGCGTCATTACCGTGTTTGCCACTCTGCTACTCCTGCTGAACGCCTGGAATCTGTTCGATCTCACACACTGGCTGGCCTACGGTGCCGGGCAGAAGATGGTTGATGTGCTGATCCGCATCGTGATGATCCTGCTGCTCTCCGCCATTGGCTGGACGTTACTCGCCAGCTTGATTGAGAGCCGCCTGGCCTCAGATTCTCACGGTCGCCCGATGCCCAGTGCGCGTACGCGCACACTGCTGACGCTATTCCGAAACGCGCTGGCCGTGGTGATCAGCACCATCACCATTATGATTTTGCTGTCTGAGGTAGGGGTGAATATTGCCCCGCTGCTGGCGGGAGCCGGTGCGTTGGGGCTGGCGGTGTCATTCGGTTCACAGACGCTGGTGAAGGATATTATCACCGGCATTTTTATCCAGTTTGAGAACGGTATGAATACCGGCGATTTAGTGACGATTGGGCCGATTACCGGCACAGTAGAACGCATGTCCATTCGCTCGGTTGGCGTGCGCCAGGATACCGGTGCCTATCACATCATTCCGTGGTCTTCGATCACCACCTTCGCCAACTTCGTACGCGGCATCGGCTCATTTGTCGCGAATTATGATGTGGACCGCAGTGAGGATACCGAGCGCGTCAACGCCACGCTGCAAGCGGCAGTGAAAGATTTACTGGATAACCCAGATATTCGCGGCATGGTGATCGGCGAACCGAGCTTTTCAGGCTTAGTTGGCTTGACCAATCAGTCTTTTACCGTGCGCGTGTCGTTTACCACCCAACCGTTGAAACAGTGGACAGTGCGGTTTGCGCTGGATGATAAAGTGAAGAAGCATTTTGATGCGGCGGGGATCAGAGCGCCGCATCAAACGGTAGAGGTGATGCAAACCGGCAGTGATATGGCCTCTGCTGCCAGTGTGCCTGCGCTGCCGCCACCGATGTAGCAACGGACGTTATTTGGCGAGCTGAACTCCCCAACACCCCGTTGCCGCTCGACTAACCGTGGCGTGCAATGCGTTTCGCGCGCGCCGCTGGCGGCAGGAAGGTCCAGGCAATAAAGCGACTCTGTTTCTGCCCTTGCGCCATCTCGATGATACGTACTTCGTACGCATCCAGATCGCGGAGTTGGTCGCGCAGCGCTGGCAGGTTCTCTTTGCGCGAAACCAGTGAGGTGAACCAGACAATGTGGTCAGCGAAGGCGACACTTTCATCGATCATCTGGCCGACGAATTGACGTTCGCCCCCTTCACACCACAACTCGTTATGCTGGCCACCAAAGTTGAGCGGCGCGTTTTTCCCTAAGCCAAGGTTGCGCGTTTTACGCTGACCAACCATCGCCGCTTCCTGCGCCGAGGCGTGGAAAGGGGGATTACACAGCACCGCGTGATAGCGTTCGTTTTTATGTACCACTCCAGCAAAAATTGCCGAGGCATTTTTCTGGCGGCGCAGACGCACACCGCGCTGCAGACCCGGGTTACTCGCGACAATCTGGTTGGCGGCGGTAATTGCTTCGGCGGTGATGTCAGTACCGGTAAAACGCCAACCGTACTCGGCGTGACCAATCAACGGATAGATCAGGTTGGCACCGCAACCGATATCCATGATATCTAAATCGCGCGGAATTTTGCCGCCATTGTCGCCTGCCAGCAGGTCGGCTAAGGCGTGAATATAGTCAGCACGACCCGGCACCGGCGGGGTGAGATAGCCTTCCGGCAACTGCCAGTTGAGGTTGTAGAACAGCTTAATAAGCGCCTGGTTCAGCAGCATAACCGCTTCAGGATCGGCAAAATCCACCGACAGATCGCCATAGCCGTTGGGACGCACTTTTACCGCCAGCGGCGGATGGGCTGCGGTCAGAGCGGCAAAATCATAACGGCCCTGATGGCGATTACGTGGATGGAATGGCGAGGTAGCGGCTGGCTTGTTCATAGTTTCTCCGGAAAGTAGCGCGGGCGTAAGATACGCTGGATGGCGGCATCGCACAATCCGCCTACAAGATTTTCTGCATTGAATTTAAACCTACTATCCCAAAACTGAGTCCAAAAGAATTCGTGCTACAGCAAGGCGGCAAGTGTGAGTATCCCAGGCGCTTACAGCTGTCAGTGACTGGAGTGCGCACGCGCAGCCAACGCCGCTGCCGTACGAAGTATGAAGGACGAATCAGGAGCGCTAATGCGGCAACGTTACACTTATCAACCACGAAGCGGGCATGGCTTGCCGCACGACCCTTTGAACGCCATTGTCGGACCGCGCCCTATTGGTTGGGTCAGTTCCCTCAGCGCAAGCGGCCAACGCAATCTGGCCCCTTACAGCTTCTTTAACTGCTTTAACTATCATCCACCTATCATCGGTTTCGCCAGCAGCGGCTGGAAAGACAGCGTACGCAATATCAGTGAGAGCAAAGAGTTTGTCTGGAATCTGGCGACGCGCCCGCTGGCAGAAGCGATGAACGAGAGTTCCGCGTCCGTCCCACCTGAACAGGATGAGTTTGCGCTGGCAGGATTGACGCCCCTCGCCGCCTCACATGTGAATGTCAGTATGGTGGCTGAGAGCCCGGTGAATTTTGAGTGCCGCTTAACCCAGCTGATTCGTCTGCAAGATGTGCAGGGAACCGAGTTGGAGAGTTGGTTGGTATTGGGCGAAGTGGTGGCGATTCACATTGATGAGTCACTGTTGGAGAACGGTATTTACCAGACGGCTAAGGCGCAACCGATTCTGCGTGCCGGTGGCCCCTCGGCTTATTACGGCATCAGTGAAGATCTGCGCTTTGATTTAGTCCGGCCAGATGCCCGCCGGGGATAAATCCATTGAATAAGTATGCCGGTGCGCATCAATGCGCACCCTACGAATACTCCACAAGATGTTCGTAGGGTTGCCATTCATGGCGACCTAAGCACGCGCAACTGCCAGCCTTTCGCGATAAATCCCGCCCGCCAAACATGATGTATTTATTGTTTCTTCATCACATCAACCGCCTTTGCGATCTCGGGTGCCAGCCAGCGATCTTCCTGCCAGTTCGCCACCACGGCACGTAAGCGATGTAATGCCTGCCTGGTGCCCTGCGCGAGTACCTCCTCACCGTGGAAGTCCAGCGCCTGCGCAGCAAGCAGGTATTCGATCGCCAGAATCTGCCAGACGTTACCCACCAGCTTCAGCAGCTTGAGCGCCGCGCCGGTGCCAAGGCTGAGATGATCCTCCTGCAAACCTGAGGTCACGTAATTATCCAGTACTGCTGGTTGCGCCAGCTGACGGTTTTCCGCACACAGCGAGGCCGCCACATACTGCGCAATCATCATGCCGGAGTTCACCCCCGGTTGCGCCACCAGGAATGCGGGCAGACCACTGACCAACGGATTCACCAGTCGGTCCAATCGCCGCTCGGCAATGCTTCCCACTTCCGCCATGGCGATGGCTAACAGATCTGCCGCCATCGCCACCGATTCACCGTGTGGGTTCGCCTGGGACACCACGCGCCAGTTATCCACCGTGCCCAGCACCAGCGGATTATCGGTGCAGGCATTTAATTCGGTATTCACCTGACGCGCGGCATGATCGAACTGATCGCGGCTGGCACCGTGCACCTGCGGCATCGAGCGCAGGCTCAGTGCATCTTGAGTGCGCACCCCGACACTCTTTGCCAGCAATGGGCTGTCGCTTAACAACAGGCGTAACCGCTGGCCGCTCACCTGCATTCCAGGGCTGGCTTTTAAGGCTATGACTTCGGCATCAAATGCCACCAACTGCCCACGCAGCGCCTCAAAGCTCATGGCGCCAGTGACGTCGGCCCAATCCAGCAAGCGGGCGGCGTCGTCCAGTGCCAGGCAGGATAAACCGGTCATGCAAGGTGTGCCGTTGACCAGGCTCAAGCCCTCTTTCGCGCCCGGTCGATAAGCTGTGAGTCCTACCTGAGCCAGCGCTTGTTCAGCGGGTATGATCTGATGCTGATACTCAACGTCGCCCACACCAATTAACGCTAGCCCGATGTGTGCCATATGGCTGAGATACCCCACCGATCCCTGAGAGGGCACCCGTGGCGTAATCTGGTTGTTCAGTAACGCCAGCAGATGCTGCACCAACGCCACAGACACACCCGATTTACCATGGCTGTAGTTGGCAATCGCGGCACAGAGAATGGCACGCACCTGTTCGCGCGCCAGTAGCGGCCCGACACCACAAGCGTGGCTCAACAGTGTGTTGCGTGAAAGCTGGCTGAGTTGCGCTTCCGGCAAGGTGATATTGCACAGCGCGCCCAAACCGGTGTTGATGCCATAAGCAATGTGACCGCTGGCCACGATCTGTTCGACTATCTCGCGCCCCTGCGCAATGCGCTGCCAGGCACTGGCACTCAAGGTCAGTTCCGCGTCATGTCGAGCGACCTGCACCAGTTCCTGCCATGTCAACGGCGCGTCGCCCCATACGATGGTCATGCGGTTTGCTCCGTGTGGTGGCTTTGATGGCTAGAGATAAACTGCTTAAAGCGCTGCGATCCTTGTTCGCCAAACATCTCTTGCGGTGTGCCCTGGCAATCAATGGTGCCCTGGTGCATAAACACCACACGATTGGAGACGTTGCGCGCAAACCCCATCTCGTGCGTCACCACCAGCATAGTGCGGCCCTCTTCTGCCAGACTGCGCATCACTTTCAGCACTTCGCCCACCAGCTCCGGGTCCAGCGCCGAGGTCGGTTCATCAAACAGCATCACTTCCGGATCCATCGCCAGGGCGCGAGCAATCGCCACACGCTGTTGCTGCCCACCAGAGAGTTGTGCCGGATAGAAGTCTTTACGATTGAGTAAGCCAACACGGTCCAGCAACTGTTCCGCCTGGGCGATGCAGCTTTTTTTATCGCGCTTGAGTACATAGTGCGGCCCTTCAATGACGTTTTGCAGCACGGTCATATGTGACCACAGGTTAAAACTCTGGAACACCATGCCCAGGCGTGAGCGTAGGCGCTCAATCTGCTTCGGATTCGCCGCCAGTTGATGGCCACGCGCATGGCGCTTCATTTCAATGGTTTCGCCACCGACGCTGACGACACCCGCATCCGGCGTTTCCAGCAAATTGATGCAGCGCAGCAAGGTACTTTTGCCGGAACCACTGGCACCAAGAATCGAGATGACATCGCCTTGGTGCGCCTGCAGCGAAATGCCTTTTAATACTTCCATCGCGCCAAAGGATTTGTGGATATCTGTGGCGGTTAAGGTAACAGGTGATGTGGATTGCATCTTACTCTCCGGCAAGCGGTTTAACGGCGGGTAACGGCTTTTTTTCAACGCGATGCACCGGGGTTAAACGGCGTTCTAATAACGCGTAAAGCTGGACGATAATGAAATTGAGGATCAGGTAAATCGCCGCAGCACAGACAAACACTTCCATGGTGCGATAGGTGCGTTGAATGATCTGTTGCGCCACGCCCGTGACATCCCAGACGGTCACCAGGCTGGCCAGTGCGGTGGATTTCACCAACAGAATGGCTTCGGTGGAATACGCTGGCAGTGCGTAGCGCAGCATGATCGGCGCGATAATGCGGCGCAGAAGCAACCAGCGCGACATGCCGCAGGCTAACCCGGCTTCGACTTGCCCCGGTGGCACCGCCAGCAATGCGCCGCGCAAGATTTCAGCGGTGTAAGCCGCCGTACACAGCGACAATGCCAGCACTGCACAGATAAAGGGTTCGCGCAGGAAAGGCCAGACAAAGCTATGACGGATGACACCAAACTGACCCAGTCCGTAGTAGATCAAAAACAGCTGGATCAGCAGCGGGGAGCCGCGGAACACCAGGATATAACCGCGAGCAAAGCCGCTCAGCACACGCCAGCGGCTCATGCGCAGCGTCAAAATGCCCAGCGCCAGGATGCCGCCGCACAGGAAGGCACTGATAAACAGGCCCAGCGTCACCGGCAGCGCGGCGCTGAGTTTGAGGAAGGTATCCGTGAGAAAGGCGAAGTCGATCATGCTGCTGCTCCTTAATGCTGTGCCGCAGTGCGACTTTGCCAGGCGCGCCCCAGGCGTAACTCCGCCCGACGAAACGCATGATTAGACAGCAGTGTCAGCACCAGATAGCAGGCACCGCCAATCAGATAGAAGGTGAAGTAATCACGCGTGGACCCCGCTGCGACCTGGCTGGCACGCATCAGTTCGACAATGCCGGTCACCGACACCAGCGCCGAGTCTTTTAAGCTCATCTGCCAGACATTCGACATGCCCGGCAGCGCATAGCGCACTATCTGGGGTAACAGAATGCGCTGTGCGATGCGCCAGCGTGGCATCCCTATCGCCATCGCCGCTTCGATTTCGCCTTTAGCCAGCGCCAGACGCGCCGCGCGATACACTTCACCTTGATAAGATCCAGAGATGAGCCCAATCGCCAGCGCGCCAATCAGGAAGGGTGGCGCTTCGATGAAGCCGTCAGCGCCGAACATCTGCCCCACCAGCGTGATCAGGCCCGAACCACCAAAATAGAACAGGTAGATCACCAGCAGTTCTGGGATGCCGCGAAACACCGTCGAATAGGCTTCACCCAACCAGCGCAGCCAGCGCTGCGGCGACAGCTTGGCTGCCGCAACGCCCGAACCGACTACGGCACCAATCACCAGCGCGGACAACGACAGCAGCAGTGTGGTGAAGGCGGCCCCCAGGATCAGGCGACCCCAACCATCAGCACCAAAACTCAGCAGGCTCATCATCTTTCACCTCACTTACGGCGTTACGTCAGTTTTAAACCACTTTTCACTCAGCTTTTTCACGGTGCCATCCGCCAGCGCGGCTTTGATTGCCTCGTCGAGTTTGGCTTTCAGATCGTTATCCGCCATGCGTACGCCCATGGCTTCACCTTCTCCCCAGATTGGGCCACCCAGTTGCGGGCCGCTGAAGGTCAGGTTGCTGTTCTCCTTGCGTGCCAGCATAGACTGAGCAAAGGTGACGTCGTCGAATACCGCATCAATACGGCCTGCCTGGAGATCGAGGATGGCATCGGCCGACGAGGTGTACTCACGCACGTCTGCGACATCTTTGAAGTATTTATCAATGAAGGGGGTGTAAACCGTGCCAGAGGCGATACCGATGGTTTTGCCCTTAACTGCCGCTTTCAGCGGGGCAATCGCAGCGTTGATTTCTTTTTCGTCGTCATGCAGTTTGATGATGTTTTTATCCGCTGGCAGCAGTGGGCTGTCTTTGGTAGTGATGAAGGTGGCTGGCGTGGACGCATAGGGCACGGTGAAATTCACCACTTTTTTACGGTCTGGCGTGATGACAATCGCGTCCATAATCACGTCATATTTTCCGGCGTTAAGCCCGGCGATCATGCCATCCCAGTTTTGCACCACCAGTTTGCACTGGATGCCCATGCGTTTACACAGGTCTTCCATCAGTTCAGGTTCAAAGCCGCCTAACTTGCCGCCCGGCAGCGTCAGGTTCCAGGGTTCATAACTGCCTTCAGTGGCGATAGTGATGGATTTCCACTCTTTCGCCTGCACAGCAACACCGCTGATCAGCAGGCTGGCAAACAGGGTCGTGAGGCAAAAACGGCGAATTGGGGCGCGGTGCGTCATGCGGCTTCTCCTGGTCATTTATCGAATTGGCTGTCTCTGTTAGCTGATACAGCGCAGATGACATTTCATGTATATACAAGTTAGCGTGCGGCAGATCATTGTCGGCATGAGCTTTTTGTGAGCCAGCCAGAATAAAATTTGATATCAACCACGTGGTCTTTACTTGTACATACAACCTAGCAAGTGATGTGCCAGGTCGGCAGAAGCGGTTAAATCAGGGAAATGTCACGGAGGGGTTGTAACGTCGCACCATTTAGGGGCGTACAATGCACAATGTTGGGGATAGGGTTGTATGAGTGCGCATCCTCCGACATATAAGGGGCACTATTTAGTGCGCAATTTATGTCAGAGAAGGACTCAGGCAGCTTATTGATAAGTGGCCTGTCTTTTCCGAGCGGGCTCTGCCGCCACTACTGCCCCCACAGGGCCGTCCTCGCGCCGCTAAAGCGGTACCTTCGACTTCCACGTCGTGCCGGACGGACCGGGCAGGCATTCCGCAGCGCTGAGCTGAGCGAGTATGCCAGGAGAGCCCGCAGGACGCGGGCGAAAGGTGGCGCTGGAACATGGATGTTCCATCGGCACCGGTCCGTAAGGCAGACGAGTGAAGTGAAGGTACCGCGTAGCGGCGCGAGGACCGCCAGCCCCGGTGCGACCCCAGACGGCGTTATCATCAGTCGTTTAACTGACAAGCATTGCGCCATTAATGGGGACCGCCATCACTCAAACCGGTTTTCCGGCCTCAAGAAATGCCTTTATCAACGGTTTCAACACCTTCTGCAACTGCGCAGCGCGCGCCTGTTGCCAGGCGAAAGGTGGCGTCTCGTCCATATAATTTAGCTGCGCCAGCTCCAACTGCACCGCTTGCACGCCCTGCTTCGGCTGACCATAGACACGAGTGATATAGCCACCTTTAAAGCGGCCATTCACCACCCAGCTGTAATCGCTTTGCGCGGCGCAGACGTTCTGAATCGCTTCAATCACCGCCGTGGAGCAACTCGCGCCCTCGTTGGTTCCGATGTTGATGTCAGGCAGTTGGCCGTCAAACAGACGCGGGATCACTGAGGCGATGGAGTGGGCATCGAACAACAGCGCATAACCATGTTCGGCTTTCAGCCGCGCCAGCTCTTGCTGAATCTGCTGGTGATAAGGCTGCCAGATGTTATCAAGATAGCCCTGACGTGCACTGGCACTCGGGGTTTTACCCTCGGCAAAGGTCAGGGTTCCGTCAAACAAGGTCTCAGGATAAAGCCCGGTGGTGGCAGTGGTGTAAAGCGGCTGGTTATCCGCTGGGCGATTAAGATCGATAACAAAGCGCGAGTAGTGGCCAATCAGCACGCTGGCACCCAGATCGCGCACAAAATCATACAGCAACGGAATATGCCAGTCGGTATCCGGTAGACCGCGTGCCGCCTCGCTCAAGCCAGCGTCCACTTCCGGGGTTAATTGAGTGCCCGCATGTGGAATACTGACCAGCAGCGGCAGCTTACCTGCTGTGAAATGAAAAGGGGTCATTGCGCTTCTCCACGATAAATAACCTGACACGGCAGTTCGCCGCCCAGCCAGTAAACCAGTTCAGCTGGACGAGCCAGCGGCCAGTGCACAAAATTCGCCACCTTGCCCGGCTCCAGCGAGCCGTGCGTGTGTTGTAATCCCAGCGCCTTTGCTCCCCATAAGGTCACACCTGCCAACGCTTCCTCCGGGGTCAGGCCAAACAATGTGCAGCCCATGTTCAACATCAAACGCAGTGAAAGCGCGGGAGAGGTGCCGGGGTTAGCATCGCTGGCCAGCGCCATCGGCACGCCATGTTTGCGGAACAGTTCCACCGGCGGGCGTTGCGTTTCACGCAGCAGATAAAAAGCGCCCGGCAGCAATACCGCCACCGTGCCATACTGCGCCATCGCTTTAGCATCGTCTTCGGTAGCATACTCAAGATGATCGGCTGACAGCGCACCGTACTGCGCCGCAAGCGTGGCACCGCCAAGCTCAGAGAGCTGCTCGGCGTGCAGTTTCACCGGCAGATCCAGCGCTTTAGCGGCATCAAACACCGCGCGGACCTGTTCAGGGGAAAACGCCAGATGTTCGCAGAAGGCATCGACCGCATCCGCCAGCCCCTCGGCCTTGACCTGCGGCAGCAGGGTATTGCAGATGATATCGATCCAGCCCTGCGGATTCTGTTTAAACTCCGGCGGAAAACCGTGGGCCGCCAGGCAGGTAGCGAGCACGTCAGCAGGCACCGTTTCTGCCAGCTCGCGAATGGCGCGCAGCATCGTCAATTCACTGGTTTCATCGAGGCCATAACCGGATTTAATCTCAACGGTGGTGACCCCTTCAGCCAGCAAACGATCGAGCCGCCAGCGCGCTGACGCCACCAGTTCCGCCTGCGTGGCTGCGCGTGTAGCACGCACCGTCGAGAGGATACCGCCACCCTGCGCGGCGATCTCGGCATAGCTGACGCCATTCAGACGCTGTTCAAACTCCTGGCTGCGATCGCCGCCAAACACCAAATGGGTATGGCAATCCACCAGCCCAGGCGTGACGATGCCGCCATCAAACTCATGCTGCTCACGTGGCGTAAAATCCGGTAACGCGCTGCGCGGCCCCACCCAAATCAGTTCACCGTTATCCACTGCCACGGCGCCGTCGGCAATCAGGTTATAGTGACCATCTCGCATCGTCACGATATCGGCCCCCAGCCACAGGCTGTCGATCTGCTTCGTTTCTGCCATCCCACTCCCCTTCACGTCTGACGATTTACACTGCGCATTAAAGTATGTATATGTATATACAACTATCCGCCCTAAAGGATCAACCATGGCCGTGTTTTTTGCCCCACGCGCGCTGCTGGCCGACGGCTGGCATGAAGACGTTATCATCACCACCGATGCCTCCGGGCAGATTACCGAACTCACGCCCAACAGCGCCTGCGGCAGTGCAACGCGCCTGGCGGGCCCGGTGATCCCGGCTATCGCTAACCTGCATTCACACGCTTTCCAGCGCGCTATGGCTGGGCTGGCAGAAGTGGCGGGCGCCCCCCAGGACAGTTTCTGGACCTGGCGCGATCTTATGTATCGCATGGTGCAACGCCTGTCACCCGAACAGGTGGGTGATATCGCCACGCACCTGTATATCGATATGCTGAAAGGCGGCTACAGCCAGGTGGCGGAGTTCCACTATTTGCATCACGATCCGTACGGGAAACCTTATGCCGATGATGCGATGCTTCAGCAACTGATCGCTGCAGCCGATACCGCCGGAATCGGTCAGACGCTGCTGCCGGTGCTCTACAGTTACAGCGGCTTTGGTGCTCAGCCAGCCAGTGAGGGACAACGTCGCTTTATCCAGCAGACTGACGCCTATCTGCAACAGCAGCAGCGCGTAGCCCAGTGGAGCGCGCGCAAACCATTACTTAATCATGGCATCTGTTTCCACTCGCTGCGCGCGGTGAGTGAAGCACAAATGCGTGATGTGCTCGCCGCCAGCCACGCAGAGGTGCCGGTGCATATTCACGTCGCAGAGCAGGAAAAAGAGGTCAATGACAGCCTGGCCTGGAGCGGTGAGCGCCCCGTTGCCTGGCTCTACAATCGCTTTGAGGTGGATAAACGTTGGTGCCTGATCCATGCCACGCACCTTGATGACAGTGAGATTCAGCGCATGGCGGCCAGCGGTGCCATCGCCGGATTATGCCCCACAACCGAAGCCAACCTCGGTGACGGTATTTTCCCCGCGGTGGAATACATCGCACGCGGCGGGCGTTGGGGCATTGGCTCCGACAGCCATGTCTCGCTCAGCGCGTTAGAAGAGCTGCGCTGGCTGGAGTATGGTCAGCGTCTGCGCGACCGTCGCCGCAATCGCATCACCCTGCCGCATCAACCTTCGGTGGGCGATCTGCTCTGGCAACAGGCGGCGCAAGGCGGTGCCCAGGCATGCGCTATAGCCACCGGTGAACTGGCGGTGGGCAAACGCGCCGACTGGCTGGTACTGGATAACGAAGCATTCCTCGGCAGCGTCAACTCCGCCTCCCTGCTCAACCGCTGGTTGTTTGGTGGCACGCAGCGTCAGATTCGCGATGTGTTTGTCGCCGGAAACCAGGTGATCAGCGAAGGCCATCATCCCGCCGAAGACGCCGCGGCGGCACGCTTCGCTTTAGCCATGAGTGCACTGCAATGAGAACGCATTTTGATTATGGCCAGCTGCCGGTGAGCCGCTGGCGCAATGGCGGGGGAGAAACCCGTGAAATCGTGAGCTTCCCGCCAGGTGACGCACAATTTGGCTGGCGCGCCAGCATCGCCACCATTGACGCCGATGGCCCCTTCTCCCCTTTCCCCGGTGTTGACCGGGTGATCACGCTGCTGCACGGTGACAGTGTGCTGCTGCGCAGCGAGCAGGTGCAGCAGCGTTTGCTACCGCATCAGCCATGGGCATTTCCTGGTGAATGGGCGATTGAGGCGCAGATCAGCGGAAGCTGTCAGGATTTCAACATCATGACGCGCCGCGACAGTTGGCTTTCTCAGGTTGAGGTGGTTCAGCACCCTGTTACCAGCACGCATGGCGTCGCCTGGGTGTTGAACGGAGAGTGGCAAACCGCAGACGGGGAGAGACTGACGTTGGATCAGGGCATGTGGTGGCTGGATGAAGAGACGACGCTGGCTCCGCTCTCGGCGGAAGCCAGCCTGCTGTTTGTGGCGCTTAACCGTGTCCTCTGAAACGACCGAGTAACTTATAACGCGAGCCTGGATAGAGCAGGCGCGCGTAAGTCACGATTTTATTGTCGCTCCAGGTTTGACGACGAATCAACAAGCAAGGTTCATGTTCATCCAGCGCCAGATGCTTACGCTGGCGCAGGTCCGGCAGCACCGCTTCCACAATATGCTCACCGGCGGTCAACGGCGCGACACGCATCAGATAGGTGTAAGGCGTGAGTTGATGGTAATCCTGGCTAAGGTAATCCGGTGCCACCAGTGGGTTAACCAGACGATCTTCCAGCTGAACCGGCAGCTCGTTTTCATAATGGACGATCAGCGAATGGTAGAGCGTTTGCCCGGTCGATAAGCCCAGCACCGCCGCCTGTTCAGGATCGGCCTTCATCTGACCAATGGATAAAATTTTGCAGCTGTGACGATGGCCGCGCTGAGCAATTTCATCCGCGATATTGTGCACTTCCAGCATCGCGGTGTAGCCCTTCATCTCAGCGACGAAGGTGCCCACGCCCTGCATACGCACCAGAAACCCTTCACTGGTCAGTTCACGCAGTGCCCGGTTGATGGTCATACGGCTGACGCCCAGCTCATTGACCAGTTCGCTTTCGGATGGCACGCGCTGGTTGGCTTTCCAGTGGCCTTCACGGATCTGGCTGACGATCGCCTGTTTCACGCGTTGATAAATCGGTGCTGGCTCATCGCCCATCGCTGCGGCCAGCTGTGCTATTGCCGTTTGCTCCGCCATATCCTGTTCCTTTTCCGAATAATGCCCAAAGTTTACTGTCTCAGCGCGTAAATGTATATACATCTAATTGTGCAGACAGCACGCCAACAGTGCAGCCCTATCCCCTTTTCAGTGCAATGCGTTACCGGCTTAGCCAGCGAATGCGCATTGCGGCGCATTTCACAGAATCAGATCAATCTGGCATAGCGCTTGCTACTTGTATAGACAAGATTAGACACTTATGCTTCACTCACAGCATTCCATGGTCGTCCGGGCGATTTTATCGCGGTAGCAAAGCGACCGGACAGTGCCAGATCACTTGTATAGACAGGAGTAGACTATGTCAGGTTCGGTTCAGGAAATTCGCCTCGTTCCCGGTGAAGTGGACCTCGCCACCTTGCGAACCATTTATCAAAGCAAGGTGACGCTCACGATAGCCGATGAGGCACGTGCGGCCATCTATCGCGCCAACGAAACCGTTGATGCCATCGTCGCATCGGGCAAAGTGGTATATGGCATTAATACCGGCTTTGGCAAACTGGCGCAGACGCAGATCCCCTCTGAGCGTCTGGCCGAACTGCAACGTAATCTGGTGTTATCCCACAGTGTCGGCCTGGGCGAATTACTGCCGGATAACGTGGCGCGTCTGGTGGTTGCCACCAAAATCATCAGTCTGGCGCGCGGCCATTCCGGCGTGCGCATCGAACTGATCGAGGCGTTACTGGCGCTGTTCAATGCGGGCGTTATGCCTTGCATCCCAGAGAAAGGATCGGTCGGCGCATCGGGTGATTTAGCCCCGCTGGCCCACTTGTCACTGATGCTGCTGGGTGAAGGCCAGGTGCGTGTAGAGGGCAAACTGATCCCTGCGACAGAAGGTCTGGCGCGTGTCGGCCTGCAGCCGATTGTGCTGGGACCGAAAGAGGGTCTGGCACTGCTTAACGGCACCCAGGTTTCCAATGCCCTGGCACTGCGCGGTCTGTTCGAAGCAGAGAACCTGTTCGCCGCAGGATTGATGGCGGGCGCACTCTCGCTGGAAGCCATCAAAGGCTCGGTGAAACCTTATGATGCACGCATCCATCAGGCTCGCGGTCAATCAGGGCAAATCGCCGTGGCCGCTGCGGTCTCCACCCTGCTGGAAGGCAGCGAAATCCTTAGCTCGCATACCAATTGTGGACGCGTACAAGACCCCTACTCTATTCGCTGCGTCCCTCAAGTGATGGGAGCCTGCCTGGATAACCTCAGCCACGCAGCACGCGTATTACAGATTGAAGCTAACGCCGCATCGGATAACCCGTTGGTGTTCAGTGACAGCGGCGATGTCATTTCTGGCGGTAACTTCCACGCCGAGCCAGTGGCTTTCGCCGCCGATATTATTGCGCTGGCGATTGCCGAAATCGGTGCCATCTCCGAGCGTCGGATGGCACTGCTGCTGGATACCGGCCTTTCGGGCTTGCCACCATTCCTGGTGCGTGATGGCGGTGTCAACTCCGGCTTTATGATTGCACAGGTGACGGCGGCCGCACTGGCCTCGGAAAACAAATCCCTGGCGCATCCCGGCAGCGTCGACAGCCTGCCGACCTCTGCTAACCAGGAAGATCACGTTTCAATGGCGACCTATGCCGCTCGCCGCCTCGGCGATATGTGCTTCAACACCGCCGCCGTGGTGGGGATTGAAGCGATGGCAGCAGCACAGGGCATTGATTTCCACCGTCCGCTGCAAAGCTCTGCTGCGCTAGAGCAGGAGATGAGCCGAATTCGTGAAAACGTGGCCTTCCTCGATCACGACCGTTTAATGGCGCCGGATATCGAATCCATGCGCTTGTGGGCCAGCAGCCATGCCTGGCCTGAATCCCTTACTGCGCTGCTGCCAAGCCAGCGTTCTACTACCCATTAAGGAACCGATGATGAGCGAAACTTTGTCTCAGGCTGTAGCCCGTGAAATCCGTGCGCCGCGCGGTAATGAACTGCATTGTGCAAACTGGTTGATTGAAGCGGCTTACCGCATGATCCAGAACAACCTCGATCCTGATGTGGCAGAACGCCCGGAAGATCTGGTGGTGTACGGCGGTATCGGTAAAGCAGCCCGTAACTGGGAGTGCTTCGAGCAGATTTTGCGTTCACTGCGTGCCCTGCAGCCGGAAGAAACGTTATTGATCCAGTCCGGCAAACCAGTCGGCGTGTTCCGCACCCATGCGGATGCGCCGCGTGTGCTGCTGGCGAACTCCAACCTGGTGCCATACTGGGCCACCTGGGATCATTTCCACGAGTTGGATAAAGCCGGGTTGATGATGTATGGCCAGATGACCGCAGGTTCATGGATCTACATCGGTGCGCAGGGCATCGTGCAGGGCACCTTTGAAACCTTCGCCGAAGCCGGTCGTCAGCACTACGACAGCGATCTGCGTGGCCGCTGGATCCTCACTGCCGGTTTGGGTGGCATGGGCGGCGCACAACCGCTGGCAGGCGTGCTGGCCGGTGCCAGCGTGCTGGCGATTGAGTGCCAGGAATCACGCATCGATTTCCGTCTGCGTACCCGCTACGTGGACCACAAAGCCTACACGCTGGACGAAGCGCTGGATCTGATTGAAAAAGCCACCAAAGCCAAACAGGCGATCTCCGTCGGCCTGTTAGGTAATGCCGCCGAGATCGTACCGGAACTGGTCAAACGCGCTAAAGCGGGTGGCATGAAACCCGATATCGTGACGGACCAGACCTCTGCACACGATCCGATCAACGGTTATATGCCGATCGGTTGGGATATTGAGCGCTGGCAGGCCGAGCGCGTCAGCAACCCGAAAGCGGTGGAACAAGCGGCACGCGCGTCGATGGCCGTGCACGTGCAGGCGATGCTGGATTTCCACCACATGGGCGTGCCCACCGTGGATTATGGCAATAACATCCGTCAGGTGGCGCTGGATGAGGGTGTGAAAAACGCCTTCGATTTCCCAGGCTTTGTCCCGGCCTATATTCGTCCGCTGTTCTGCGAAGGCAAAGGCCCGTTCCGTTGGGTGGCGTTGTCAGGTGACCCGGAAGATATCTACAAAACCGATGCCAAGCTGAAAGAGCTGTTCCCGGATCATAAGAACCTGCACCGCTGGCTCGACATGGCGCAGGAGCGCATCGCTTTCCAGGGCTTACCCGCGCGCATTTGCTGGCTGGGCCTCGGCGAGCGCCATAAAGCCGCACTGGCGTTCAACGAAATGGTGCGTAATGGCGAGCTGAAAGCGCCTATCGTGATCGGTCGTGACCATCTGGATTGCGGTTCGGTGGCCTCACCTAATCGTGAAACCGAAGCGATGAAAGACGGCTCCGATGCCGTGTCCGACTGGCCGCTGCTCAATGCCCTGCTGAACACCGCCGGCGGCGCCACCTGGGTGAGCCTGCACCACGGCGGTGGCGTAGGAATGGGCTTCTCGCAGCACTCTGGCGTGGTGATTGTCTGCGACGGCACCGCCGAAGCCGATGCGCGCCTGAGCCGTGTGCTTTGGAACGATCCGGCAACGGGCGTGATGCGCCATGCGGATGCCGGTTACGAGCTGGCGCAAAGCTGTGCGAAAAAACATGATTTGAATCTGCCAATGCAGAAATAGCTTTACCGGTGCGCAGCAATGCGCACCCTACCTTGATAACCGTCGCGGCGCGATTTATCGCATCGCGACGGTTAATCACTCTGCGACTCATCGCATATTTCATTCCGCTATAACCTATAGCCAAATTATTCCGTTCCGCGATAGACGCCACCCTGCGCTTACCACTACAGTGAACACATCACCTCGTGTCAGAGAAATCGCAGCACAAGCTGCTGATGGAGAGCCTAACTTTATGAGCCTGCCTGCCGTCCTGCTGGAAAACGCCCTTAACTGGCGTCGTCAGTTACACCAACATCCTGAACTGGGTTACCAGGAGCAACACACCAGTGAGTTGGTGGCAAAGGTGCTTGCAGAAGCAGGGTTACAGGTGTTTCGTGGGCTGGCAGGAACCGGTGTTATCGGCACGCTGGAAAATGGCCCGGGGCCGGTTATTGGCCTGCGTGCCGACATGGATGCGCTACCGATCACCGAGAAAGGTGCACCCGCGTGGAAATCCAACCGTCCCGGCGTGATGCATGCCTGCGGCCACGATGGTCATACCGCGATTCTGCTGGCGGCCGCCTGCCAGCTGGCCACGACACGTAACTTCAAAGGCACGGTGCATTTCCTGTTCCAGCCCGCTGAAGAGAACCTTGGCGGTGCACGCAAAATGGTGGAAGAAGGCTTGTTTACCCGCTTCCCCATGGATGCAGTCTATGCAATGCATAACTGGCCTGGTTTACCGGTGGGTTCGCTGGCGGTAAATCCAGGGGCAATGATGGCCTCGCTCGATTCGTTTGAAATCACGCTCAATGGCAAAAGCTGCCATGCGGCCATGCCGGAAAGCGGAGCCGACCCGATGGTGGTGGCGGCAGAACTGATTATGGCGTTACAAACCATTCCGTCTCGTCGTCTGTCACCGTTGGCTTCAGCAGTAGTGAGCGTGACGCAAATCCACGGCGGTGAAGCGATCAATGTCATTCCAGAGCAGATTGTCTTGCGAGGCACGGTACGATGTTTGCAGACCGACGTGCGCGATCGCGTGCGCGGTCTGATTGAAGATTTCGTCACCACGCTGCCACACCCGTTTGGCGTCAGCGGTGAGATTCACTGGTATCCTGGTTATCCCGTCACGGCCAACCATGCCGTACCCGCTGAGCAAGTGCGCGATGTCGCTAACCGCGTGTTGGGGGAATCGCAGGTGCACTGGCAGGTTAACCCTTCCATGGCATCGGAAGATTTCGCCTGTATGCTGGAACATTGCCCCGGCGCTTATTTCTGGTTAGGTGCCGATGGCGCAACGCCTTCTGCCCCGTTGCATAATGCCCATTACGATTTTAATGACGAGTTGCTGCCAATTGGTATCACCTTCTGGCAGCAGTTGGTGGAAAGCGTATTGGTAAAAGATTGATTGAGTGACAATTTGATCTGTTCATCCTGGTGCGCATGAATACGCACCCTACGTAAAACGCGCCAATGCATTGTAGGGTCGCCCCATTTATAGTGACCGAAAGGCGCTTAACTGACGAGCATTACGTGATTAATGGCGACCTTGCTGACGCTAAATCCCAGCCTGCTGCAATCGCGTTTCTGCTTCATTCAAATTGGCAGCTTCGCCTGTCGCCACTAAACAGCATGCCAGCTGTAAACGCAGCGCCTGTGGCACCGCGCGCTCACCGGCCAACACCTGTTTAATCCACTCAGCCGTATCCTGCGCATTTTTGCTTTCCGGCAGTGCGACGCTGATTTCCGGCTGGCGCTCAATCCACACTTCGGCCTCTGCGCCCGCGCCCGCGATGTAACTGATCGCCGGACAGCGCTGCGGATTAGCGTACACCTCGCCTTCGGTGCCGTTAAGCAAAATGGCGGGCGCATCAATATCCTGGAAGAACTTGCCCACACGCGGCACATATTCCGGGTGTGAAACACTCGACAAACGCAGCGCTGCGCGTTCAGCGAACGGCGTCGCCAGCTTCGCCAACGTATGGGCACTGTTGCGTACGCCCATGCGCCAGCGCAGTGAAAGCTGTTTCGCCATCGGCGCACAGAGATGATCAATAGTGATAAAGGCCAGTTCACCGCTATCGAGTTTGGCCTGCGCCTGCTGCGCGTTAATGACCGGGGCAATATCCAGCGCGGCCAGCACCGCTTCGGTGGTGATGCGGGTAGGATCATCACTGACACCGTGCAGTAACACCGGGAAACCGAGCTTGTTGAGCAGCAATGCCAGCAGCGGCGTCAAATTGCCCTGACGACGGGCGCCATTGTAGCTGGGGATGACAATGGGCATCGGGCGATGGGCCGGAGGTTGCAGCTGCATCATCTGCTGCTGCATGGCGTGGTAGAAACCGCGCATCTCCTCTTCACCTTCTCCTTTGATGCGCAGCGCGATCAGCACACCGCCTAACTCCAGTTCAGGCACTTCGCCGGCCAGCATGGCGCTATACAGCGCCACCGCCGTGTCGAAATCGATATCGCGCGCATGGTTCTTACCGCGCCCAATCTCTTTGATAATTTTGTTCAGTTCCATCAAGGCATTCCCGCTTCCAGGGCGCGCCGATACCCGGCTGCCAACATTAATGTTCAGATTTTCTTACGGCGTTTCGCTGGCTTCTTCTCTGCTTCCGGCACGGCCGGTTGTTCAATCGGAAACACCGGCAAGGCAGCCAGCAGTCGGCTACCGTAGCCTTTGCTCAGCAGGCGTCGATCGTAAATCACGATCTCGCCAAAGCAGTTGTGGCTGCGAATCAAACGCCCCACCTGCTGAATCAAGGTAAATGAGGCACTCGGCAAACTCTGCACCTCGAACGGGTAGCGCTTGAGGCTCTTCAACCACTCCCCTTCGGTCAAAATTACCGGACTGTCCACCGGGGGAAAAGCAATTTTGTGGATATGCACCTGCGAAAGCAGATCGCCTTTCAAATCGAGACCTTCCGCAAAGGATTGCAGCCCAACCAGAATACTGGTTTGCCCCGCCTCCACCCGCTGACGATGTAACTCCACCAGCCGCGAACGAGGTTGATCCCCCTGCACCAGCATCGACAAACGCAATGAGGTGAGGTGGCTGACAAATTGCTGCATGGCACGGCCGCTGGCAAACAGCACCAATACCCCTTTGTGCTTCTCTTCCGCCATTTGCTGCAGGAAGAAGCGCGCCATCTCCGCGATATGTTCCGCTTCCGTCGCCATCAAGGGTTCATACTGCATTTGCGGAATCACCAGCTTGCCCTGGTCAATGTGATTGAAGGGGGAATCCAGCGCGACAAAACGATCGCCCGCCTTTTCACTCAGGCCCGACATCTCCTGCAAGCGGTTAAAGCTGTTGAGCGAGCGCAGGGTCGCCGAGGTTACCACCACGTGCGGGATCTTGCGCCACAGTAGTTTCTCCAGCTGATCGCTGACGCGGATGCCCGCGCAGTGGAACAGGAGATGCGCCTGGCCATCACGGATTTCACGTGTAATCCACTTCGACACTGGTGCATTGGAGGCTTTTTCCATGGCGGCCAGTCGCCACAGTTTGCTGATCGATTCAAACCAACCAAAATGGCGATTGAGCTGAATAATGGCTTTATGCAGGCGCATAATGTCTGCACTGCCGGTTTGATCGCCCAGCTCATTGAGCAAACCTTCACTCAGCCCGCGCAAGGCATCGCTTAACTTAAACAGCCGCGCGCACATCGTCATCAGTTCTTCAGGCAGTTCACCCAGCACAAAACGGAATTCACCCGCTTGGTTATTTGACGGCAACAAAGGATTAAGTGCCGCGCACAGCACTTGCAGTAACTCGCGCATCTCATCGCAATGGCCTTTCAACCGCTCTGGATTGGTGAGCGGTGGCGGTGATTTGGGGCGGAACTGCGCCATGATGGTTTCCACCAGGCGCACAAACAGATCGAGCTGCAAACTGCTCCAGCCCGGCGTGATTTCAGCACTCATCTCCAGCGCATCACGCGCCACTTCCGGCAGATGATGCCCTTCGTCCAGCACCAGCATCAGATGTTTTGCCGGGGGCAGCACCGACTCATTCTCCATCGCCGCCATCACTAACGCATGGTTGGCGACCACCACATCTGCCTGCTCAATCTCTCGACGCGCGACAAAAAATGGGCATTCACGATACCAGCGGCAGTGATGTCCAAGGCAATTGGCTTTATCGGTTGAAAGGCGCTGCCACAGGCTGTCTTCAATCGAGACATCGGAGTGATCGCGCAAGCCATCCCATTTGTAACGGCTGAGATCTTTCTCCAGCCGGGCGCAGAACTTCTGCTCCTCTTTGGAACCGGTCACTGCCTCTTCATCCAGATAGAGCAGCAGATCGCCTTGCTGATCTTCGGTCGCGGCCAGCGCCGCCAGATTGCGCGGACAGACATAACGACCGCGACCAAAAGCGGCGGTAAAGGTGAGGTCGGGAATGATTTTTTTCAGCAGTGGCAGATCCTTGCTGAAAATTTGATCCTGCAGCGCCACGTTGGCAGTGCTGATCACTAAACGCTTCTCCTCGGCGCGGCTCACCGCAATACCGGGGATCAGATACGACAAGGTTTTACCCACGCCGGTGGGGGCTTCGATCGCCAGATGGCGGCCTTCGTCACCGGCCAGACTTTTCGCCACTTCGGCGATCATCTGGCGCTGCGGCGCGCGCGGGATAAAGTCAGGAACCTGCTGCTGCAGCGCCTTGTACCATTGCGCAATTTGGCTTTTTATCGCTGCTGTCAGGGCCATGTTGAATACTTTTTGCTGAATTGGCCTGTATTTTTACACAGTATCGCCGCAGCGTCAGCTTTCACTGCTATTTTTTCGCGCGGGATTCAGAATTTCACGCATCGCGCGGATCAGGGTTTCGCGTGAGCGTCCACGGCGGAAGGCGAACGAAAACGGCGCGCGGAAATGGAAGTGTTCTGGCAGCAAGCGGCACAATTTGCCCTGCAGTTGCCAGCTGCTGGCATAGTGTTCGGGCAGGTAACCGATAAAACGCCCGGAAAGAATCAGCGTCAACTGCGCTTCAATACTCTCAACCGAGGCATTGCTCTGACGAAAACCGCGTTTGTTGAGTTCTTGCTGATTCCAGTAACGCCGCGTCACCATGCCCGTTTGCTGCACGGTGCGCATATCCGTCTCGCCCTGCGCCAGAGGATGCTCAGGGCTGCAATAGAGCCAGTGCTGCTCTTCATACAGTGGAATGGTCACCAGATTGCTGGCACGCAGCGGAAAGTGACCAATGGCTAAATCGAGCCGATCTTCCAAGAGCTGCTGTTGCAGTTCATTGGGATCGCGCACACTGAGGTTGAAAAAGACCGCTGGAAAACGCTGATTAAAACGGGCAATTGCGGCTGGCAGATCCAGCATACAGTCCGTCACCGTCGCATCGACCACGCCAAGGGAGAAGGTTCCGCCCTGTTCACTTTTCAGGGTTTCGACCTGCTCCTGCCAACCCGCCAGCGTCGCCAGCATCTCCTGGCTGTAGCGGTAAAATTGCTCGCCCTTGGTGGTTAACGTGAATCCGCCGCGCCCGCGCTGGCACAGAATAAAACCCAGCTGCGTCTCCAGCTCACTCATATAGGCACTGATGGCGGGCGTGGTCATATTGAGCGCCTGTTGCGCTCGGGAATAGCCCTGATTTTCTACCACACTGGCAAACACCTGCAGCAGTTTAAGGTTGGGAAGCGTCTGCACCGATTTTCCTTCAGAGATTACTGGCTAAAGTTAAGTAATCTCTGAAGTGATTATCTGCTGTCAAGTATTTTTCCTGTACGCGCCACACGCCATGATGAGGTTCACTTAGCCGAAGGAGCCCAAGATGACCGATTTTCCTCAGCCGCAGGGCGGCAACGAGATGCCACGCTTTGCTGGACGCGGCACCATGATGCGTCTGCCCGCTGTCGAATCCCCTGCCAACCTGGATGTCGCCTTTGTCGGGATTCCGCTGGATATCGGGACCTCGCAACGCAGCGGCACGCGATACGGGCCGCGCGCCATTCGCGCCGATTCGGTGATGATTCGTCCTTATAACATGGCCACCGGGGCAGCCCCGTTTGATTCACTGCGCGTCGGTGACCTCGGTGACGTGCCGATCAACACCTATAGCCTGTTGAAGTCGGTCGATATCATCGAAAACTATTATACCGAACTGAATAACTGGCCAATTATTCCCCTGACGCTCGGTGGCGATCACACTCTGACCTTACCGATTCTGCGGGCGCTGGCGAAAAAGCATGGCCCGATGGGGTTGATCCACGTTGATGCCCATACCGACACCAACGATGAGATGTTTGGCGAGAAGATTGCCCACGGCACCACTTTCCGTCGTGCGGTGGAGGAAGGTCTGCTCGACTGCCAGCGCGTGGTGCAGATTGGTCAGCGTGCACAGGGCTACGCTGCCGATGATTTCCAGTGGGGCGTCGATCAGGGCTTCCATCTGGTGCCCGCCGAACAGTGCTGGTATCGATCCATGGCACCCCTGATGGCCGAGGTGCGGGCACGCATCGGAGATGGCCCGGTGTACCTCAGCTATGACATCGACAGCTTCGATCCCGCCTGGGCACCTGGCACCGGCACGCCAGAAGTGGGTGGATTGACCTCCATGCAAGGCCTCGAGATTGTGCGCGGCTGCCGTGGACTCAACCTGGTGGGCGGCGATCTCGTCGAAGTGTCACCGCCGTACGATCTCAGCGGCATGACCTCGCAGCTGGCGGCCAATATCCTTTATGAGATGCTGTGCGTATTGCCCGGCGTCCGTTACACAGAGAAAAAGTCATGACACAACAGAATTTGGTGTTTCCAGCGCGCGTCTTGCGCGGCGCGGGTGTAATCAATCAGCTGGGCGAGATTTGCGCCGGGCTGGGTCAACGCGCCCTGCTGATTGGCGGCCATCAGGCATTGCAAGCGGTGGAAGCGCAGGTGCGCGCGCAACTGCTGGCAGCGAATGTCACGCTGCTGGCGCAGGAATGGTTTGGCGGCGAAACCTCGATTAATCAGATCAATCGCCTGGCAGCCATCGCCACGGAACTGCAAGCGGATATAATCATCGGCGTCGGCGGCGGTAAATCGCTGGATACGGTGAAAGCGGTCGGCGCGCAGCTTGGCTTGCCCTTTATTACCGTGCCAACCATCGCCGCCACCTGTTCGGCGGTAACGCCATTAAGCATTCGCTATGATGATAACGGCAATTTCTTCGATATCTTCCCGCTGCCACAGGCGCCAGCGGCGGTGATCATTGATAGCGAACTGCTGGCAAAAGCGCCGCCACGCTGGCTGGCCGCGGGGTTGGGCGACACGCTGGCAAAGTGGTACGAGTTCCGTGCCGTTAGTGCGCGTCATCCGGCGCGTGAAGGCAATGCGCTCTCTTCACTGGCACACAGCCAGATTTGCTATGACGTTATCGCCGAGCACGGTCCGGCTGCCTATGCCGCCGTACTGCGCGGTGAAAGCAGTGCATCTCTGGATCAGGTACTGGACGCCATCTTTACCTGGGCAGGATTGACCTCGCTGATGAGCAACGGAGCCCACGCTGCTGCATCCCATGCGATTTACGAAGGGTTCACCTTCTGCGATAAAACCCGTGAATTTGGTCATGGCCTGCTGGTGGGTTTCGGCAACCTGTGCCTGCTGGCGCTGGAAGATCGCAGTGACGAAGAGGTGCTGGATGAGATGCGCCTGGCACGTGACTGCGGTGTGCCGCTGACGTTGCGCGAGATCGCACAGCTGGATGACGCTGAACTGGCGTTGATCGTGCGTGAATCGGTGCATGCGCCGGATATGGAGAATATGGCGCAAGCGGTAACCGAAGCGCGCCTGCTGGCAGCGATGCAGCGAATTGAAGGGTTAGCTGCGCGGGTTTAACATGGTGCGCTCGGGTGCCCTCACCCTAACCCTCTCCCACAGGGAGAGGGTTAGGGTGAGGGCACAGAAATTCAACCACATAGCTCGAACAACTCCCTCGCCCGCTTGCGGGAGAGGGCTGGGGTGAGGGAAACTGATCAACCCGCAGCCAATAACGCCACCATTTCCCGCACATCCGCCACGTCGTCCAGATCCAGACAAAGGATCTCCAACTGCTCAACCTGCTCCAGCGGCAACACACGCCCCGCTAAGCTACGGTATTTCGCCAGCAACGCTTCAAGACTCAGCGGATTGGCCGGTGCGCCAGAGGCAACAGCAACATGATGCTGCCACTGCTCCCCGTGCTGGGTTTCAATGCGCACCCAGGGTTCATCATCGCGCCCCTGCTGTTCATCAATCTCCAGCACGATACGTGTCATGAATTCGGCCACCTGAGGGTGCAGGCGCTTCGCATCATCGTAACTCCCCAGTTCGGCGGAACCATACAGCGCACGTGCCGCCAGTGCATACGGCAAGCTCATCTGCGCACTGGCCAGGCTTTCCAGCTCACGTCCGCCACACATATCGAGCAGGAACGGATTAAGCCCCACCACAATGCGTTCGATATGCTCGACACGCACCTGATGCTGAGACAGCAAGATGCCTAACGCATCAATCGCCGCATGGGTGCCGCGACAGGAGGCATAAGGCTTGATTGAACAGCGTGCGAGTTTCCACACACTGCCGAGATCGGCAGTTAACGCGGCGGGCTGCTGGGTTTCTGGCGCCAGGGTTTGTAAAAATCCGCCCCATTTCGCCTCAAATACCGCTGATGGCCCATTGATGCCACGCTGTGCCAGCAACACAGCCTGTACGCCGCCTTCTGCCGCACGCGCAGCATGCAATTTTTTGGTGTGTGAACCGTCGTGGATAAAGCCCCACAGACCGCCGCTAAAACTGGCGGCAATACCCAGCGCAGAGGCGCACTGCTGACGATCCAGCTGCAACAGGCTGCACACGGCGGCGGCCGCACCAAACACTCCGCAGCTGGCCGTTGAGTGCCAGCCCGCGCCATTGTGCGCAGAGTAACCCCCACAGGCTTCCAACACCCGACGTCCCACATCATAGCCAATCACCATCGCAACGATCAGCGCCCGGCCTTCCACCGGATGTGTAGCGAGCGGCAGTGCCGCCAGCAAGGCGGGCAACACCACCGCACCTGAGTGATCGCAGCCGCCAGTGTCATCCAGCTCATACATGTGCGCCGCCACGCCGTTTAGCCAGGCCGCCTGACGCGGTGAACACTGTGCATCACTGCCCCAGACCACCGACTGCGCCTTGCCGCCCTCTTCAGAGACTAATGCCAGACAGTCACGCCAGATGGCACTGTCCGTGCCCGCCAGCGACGCACCAAAGGTATCGAGCAGGTGACGCTTCGCTTGCTCAACCAGTGAGGATGGCAGTTGCTCAAACTCGGTGGTGGCGATAAACGCGGCCAGTTGTTCAAGCGTTGAAGCCATGGGCACCTCCAGTAATGCGAGTGAAGACTTCCGCAGGATGCGAGATATCGTTCCCTGGCTGGGATTGCCAGTGTGCAGCCACCTGCTCGGCCGTGGCGATCCACACGTTGTGCTGCTGTAGAGTATCGATCAATTCACGCAGCAAGCTGATGCGTCCAGCGGTACCCATAATCTCCGGATGCAGGCGCAGCAGATAACACAGGCCAAAGCGGTGGAAGCCGTGGAAATCTTGCGTCATATTCGCCAGCGTCTCAGCATAGGGCGCAATACGCGATTGCCCCGGTGGAATCGCCGGGCTGAGGTTGAAAGCAAAGTAAGGTTCGTCTTCCAGCGTATAGTGCATCGGCAATTCGACTAAGCGAGTGCCGGGATGAAAGTACGGCAGATCGTCGCCACGCCAGCTGGATGACCAGCGAATCCCCTGCGCCACCAGCGCTTCTGCCAGCCCCGGTTTCCACTGCCCGGCTGGAGTGCGAAAACCTAAAATCGGTTTGCCGGTCAGTTGTGCCAGTTTGTCGCAGCCGCGCGTCACGCTGTCGATCTGCTGCGTTAACGTCAGCTGCGAGAAATCTTCATGACGATCGCCGCTACAGGCAATTTCATGGTCTTCCGCCACGATACGTTGCAGCAGTTCCGCTTGCTCCTGGGCGACAATCGCGGGCAGGCACCAGCTGGCTTTCAGCTGCTTTTCCGCCAGCAGCGCCAGCAAGCGATCGACACCGCGCAGCGTGCCATAGCGCCATACTGACAAGGTTTTATCGCGCCCGGCAACAGCCGGTGCCTGCGTGAGAATGCCGTGGATATCGTTGAAATCGATGGTGAGAACAGCAGCCGACTGGAAGCCCAGCGGCCAGCGAGAAGATTCAGTCATGCTGTTGCTCCTGCAAATACCACTGCGCCACCGCGTCACAGCGCGCAAACCACACGTCATCACGGGCGGTCATATGTTCAAACAGTTGTTCCAGCAGCAGGATACGCCCCGGCTGACCGGAGATTTTCGGATGGAACAGCGTGGTCAGGCATAAGCCTTCGTCCATCGCGCCGTCGAACTCACGCTGCCAGTTATCGCGCGTTTGGGCATAGCTGGCGATGCGATCGCCACCTTTCGGGAAATCAGGCTGACGGGTATAGGCCAGCGAGGCGTAGTCATCCATCTCCCACTTGCCGGGGATCTCAACCAACGGCGTATGGCCCGCGACGGGCATCGCATAGGGACGATCATCACCGCGCATGCTGCTGGAGTAGATCACCCCCGCTTCACGCAAAATTTGTGGCGTTTCCGCATGCCAGTCACCTGAGGGAGTACGAAAACCACAGGCGGTAATACCCAGATGCTGTTTAAAAATCTCGGCAGATTTCGCCATCACCAACCGCTGCTCTTCCGGAGAGATAGCCCAGAAGGATTCATGGCGGTAGCCGTGATAGGCCACTTCGTGGCCCTGTTCGATAATCGCCTGACACTGCTGCGGCCACTGCTCCACCACCCATGCTGGCACAAAGAAGGTGGCGGGCAGATTGAAGGCGCGCAGCAGGTCGAGCAGACGCCCGAGCGCGCGGTATGGCCCGTAAGCCCCAAAGGTAAAATACTCTGGCGTTGACCACAGGCTGCCATTCAACATGGCATCGCCGGTGGGACCGTCAAGGTCAAACGCCAGCGCCATACAGCCGCGTTTACCCTGCGGCCAGCGCACTGCGCCCGGTTGTTGCATCTGCTTACTCCTTAGCCCTGATTAACCATCGCTTTATCGATACCGTTATCGCTCAGGCCCCATTTGCTGAGGATCTTCTGGTACGAACCATCGGCAATCATGGCGTCAATCGCGGCCTGAATCGCTGTGGTCAGCTCGGTGGCATCTTTGCCCATCGCCATGCCGGTGTATTGGAAGGAGAAGGCTTTATCCAGCGGCTTAAAGGTGCCTTTTTCCAGATTCATGATGTACGGCAGGGTTTCGCTGCCCTGCACTGCGCCATCCAGACGCCCCTGACGCAGCTGAGTACGCGCATCTGCCGTGCCTTCTGCGCCCACCACCACGATCGCCGGTTTACCTGCGGCTTCACAGTGTGCTTTCGACCAGTTGGCAATCTCTTGCGGGAAGGTGGTGCGACGGCTGGTGCCGACTTTCTTACCGCACAGATCCATCGCGCTGTTGATCTCAGTATGAGAACTCAAGGTGTAGAACTGCGGGCCGGTTTTGAAGTAGTCGATGAAGTTAACCACTTTCTGGCGCTCTTTGGTGTCAGTCATGCCTGACATCACCAGATCAACGCGTTTGGTGACCACGGCGTTGACCATCTGCTCAAAAGCGATCTCTTGCCAGTTGATCTTTACGCCCAGCTTTTCACCAATCGCCTGGCCGAGATCGTAATCGACACCGGTGAGCTGGTTGGTCGCCGGATCTTTAAAGTCCATTGGCGGGTAGTTCGGCATAATCGCGACCGTTAACCCTTTCTCTTTGATCGCCGCAGGTACAGCGATATCTGCCCAGGCAGAAGATTGCAGCAACACAGCAGCACTGATGGCACTCAATAACAGCTTTTTCATGTTTTTCACCCCGGTCACATTAAAGAAGAATCGCGTTTATAAAGTTTTTCATCCGTGGGTTCTGCGGGTTCAGCAGAATGTCTTCTGGTGCGCCCTGCTCGATAATTCGTCCCT
>NZ_BBOC01000030.1:0-58785 GCF_001485335.1 Type-D symbiont of Plautia stali
AAGATGCGGGTTGGGCACCATGGACAAAATATTGCCACGCGCTTTCTGGTTCTCTTCTTCATTGGTCGTGACGCAACCGGTCATGTAATAGCTGAAAGAGATGTAATCAACCGTGTTCTGCAGGTCGCGTTTATCGGCATCAGTGATGGTGATCGAAATATCGCGGTCGGCAAAAAAGCGTTTCATGTAGGCCGGATAGGCTCCGCGCACTTGTACATCGCCAAAGAACAGCCATTCACGATTCTGTTGCAGCGTCTCCAGCACATCCGCCGGGCGACAGCTCAATGGGTAGAGCAATGCCCCCAGCAGCATGTTGCCGATTTTTCCGTCCTGGACGATTTCGTGGCACGCTTTCACCGCACGTCCACTCGCCACTAGTTGATGATGAATAGCCTGATAAATAGCTTGCTGTTTGCTCTCTTCCGGCAAACCCACGCCGGTAAACGGCGCGTGTAACGACATATTGATTTCATTAAAAGTGAGCCACAGCTTCACTTTATGCTGGAAGCGGGTAAACACCGCGCGCGCATAGCGTTCGAAACAATCAATAGTGATGCGATTGCCCCAGCCACCGTATTGCTTGATCAATCCGTAGGGCATTTCGTAATGCGACAGCGTCACTAATGGCGTGATGTTATATTTCGCCATCTCGTCAAACAGGCGATCGTAAAATGCCAGACCCTCTTCATTCGGCTCAGCTTCATCACCCTGAGGGAAAATACGCGTCCAGGCGATTGAGGTCCGTAGCACGGTAAAACCCATCTCAGCGAACAGCTTAATGTCTTCCGGGAAGCGATGATAAAAATCAATCGCGGTGTCCTTGATGCCAAAATCATCACCGCTGCGCTCCACGCGCGCACCGAATATCCCTTTAGGTTGCAGATCTGAGGTCGACAGCCCTTTGCCGCCCGCCTGCCAGGCACCTTCAACCTGATTGGCAGCAACAGCGCCACCCCATAAGAATGCGTCTGGGAAACGTGTAGTCATTTTCTTGCTCCTTGGTTATTTCAGTACGGCCAGCAACGGCGAGCCTTCACTCACCGCTCGGTTGTTAAGGGTCAACACATCAATGAAGTCATCACTGTTACTCACCAACACCGGCGTGGTGAGATCGTATCCCGCGGCTTTGATTGCCTTGATATCGAACTCCAGCAGTACGTCGCCTATTTTCACCTGCTGATCGTTTTTGACCTGCGGATGAAAATACTGTCCGTCGAGTTTTACGGTATCGAGCCCAACGTGAATCAGCACCTCTGCGCCTTGAGCGGACGTCAGACCAATCGCATGACCGGTTCGAAACATCGATGACACCACGCCATCTACTGGTGATACGACGCGCCCGACTTGTGGAATGATGGCTGCGCCTTTACCCAGTAAGCCGCTGGAGAAGGTTTCATCTTTTACGTTGTTCAGCGGAATAACCTCGCCCGTTATCGGGCTGAGCACGCTTTCACGGCGCGTCAGTGGCGTTGCCGCGGGCACAACGGTAGGTTCCGGGACGGTGACTGTCGGCATCGAGTCTTGCATTCCGAACAGATAGGTCGTCAGGCAGGCAAACAACAAGGCAACCGCCGCGCCGCCGAAGGCGGCCAGTACGCTAGCGTCAATACCGCTGCCGGGCACAACCTGGATAAAGGTGAAGATGCTGGGAAAGCCGAACGAATAAATGGTGGTGTGCCAGAAGCCGAGAATGGCAGCGCCCAAGGCCCCACCAATACAGCCAAAAATAAACGGACGACGACGCGGCAAAGTGACGCCATAAACGGCGGGTTCCGTAATGCCGAAAATACTGGCAGTGAAAGCTGAGCCTGCCATTGCTTTGAGTTTCACCTCACGGGTGCGCAGGAAAATGCCCAGCGTGGCACCGGCCTGACCCAACACCGCGGGCATCAACAACGGCAACAGCGTGTCGTGACCAAAATTGGCCAGGTTGTTGAGCATGATCGGCACCAATCCCCAATGCAGACCAAAAATCACGCACACCTGCCAGATGGCTCCCATTACCGCGCCAGCCATCATTGGGCTGAGACTGTAAATCCATAAATAGCCTTCTGCCAGCATGCGGCTCAACCACGTAGCGGCTGGGCCAATGGCGAGGAAGGTTAACGGTACCGTGATCAGCAAGCAGACCAGCGGCGTGGTGAAGTTTCGTACCGCACTCGGTGATCGCGGATGGACCCAACGCTCAACCCGACTGGAGACCCATGCGGCGAAAATAATCGGAATCACCGATGAGCTGTAATTGAGGATCTCTAATGGAATGCCAACAAAAGTGAGTGGCTGACCTGCCTGCTGCTGTTGCAATGCTTCCAGAATCAGCGGATGCACCAGCGCCGCGGCAATCGCCATACTGACAAAAGGATTGCCGCCGAATTTTTTCCCAGCGCTGTAACCCAGTAGAATCGGCAAGAAGTAGAAAAGGCCATCACTGGCGACAAACAGCACTTTGTAACTGCCGCCGCTTACCTCCATCACACCTAACACTAACGCCAGCGCCAGCAGGCCTTTAATGATGCCCGTGGCGATCATCACACCGATAAACGGGGTAAAAATCCCGGAAACCAGATCGATAAAGCGGGCAAACAGGTTTTGCGGTGCACCATCTTCGGCATCAGGTTGATTATCCAGTGCATAGCGCGTAATCAGCGCACGATATACTTCTGCCACCTGGTTGCCTATCACCACTTGATACTGACCGCCACTTTCCACCACCATGATCACGCCGGGATTGTTTTTCAGCGTCGCCGTGTGCGCTTTTTGGCTCTCTTTCAACTTGAAACGCAAGCGGGTCGCACAGTGCATCACACTAAGGATATTCTCTTTGCCACCCACGCCTGCGACGATGTCATCTGCCAGTTCCTGATACTGCATCACTCTTTCTCCTGCAAAACGCCCCGAATTTCATGCAAAAAAAAACCTGAGGCGCGCCCTCTCACATCGAGAGAGGGCGCGCCTCAGGTTTTGCCTGCCGAACAGTAACAATCCTTAACGCTGGCTATCTTGCTTAGCTGCAATAAAAAGTAGCAAGGAGTTTTCTAAAAAATGCACTGAAAAATGTGAGATACATCAACTCTCATTCAGGAGTGAAGCAAATAACCGGCACGCTGCAACGCTGATAGCGCCAGTGCAGTGAGTAATACGCCGATAACGATTAAGAACTTATAACTCATTGCCTGAAGCAGCAAAATACCGAGCACACCACCGGCGAGAAAGGCCAGCACGGTGAAAAAGTGCAGCTTAAGACGCTCAATATAGAGTGGTGCGTCCTTAGGGGATTCCTTACGGCGCAACACATCCAGCAACATCGCCAATTCAATGCCAATATCCGTTGCCGTACCGGATACATGGGTGGTGCGGACACGTGCATTGGATATGCGTGTTACCACAGCATTTTGCAATCCCATCAGAAAGCTCAGACTTAAAATCAGTAAAACACCAGATTCACTGAACCGAAACCAGCTTTCAACCACGCCAAGTGCTAATAGTGCCACCCCTTCCAGCAGAATATTGATGGCGTAAATACCCTGAATTTTCCGCCTCCGCCCCGAGTTAATGATCATCGTTGATACCGACGAACCCGCAATAAACAGCAGCACGATCAGCAGAAAAAACAGGCCGACGTGGAAATTTGCTTTTGCCAGATGGTCGGAGAGAGAGGAGACGTTGCCGGTCATGTTGGCGGAGAAAAAACCCACCGTCTCAAATGCAGCAGTATTAAGCGCACCCGCTACCGCCGCTAGCGTACAAGCCAGACGAATATCAGTATTAAATGTACGCGTGCTCTCAGAAGTGATCAGCATGACAATTCCCGGCCCTGGTAAAAGAGGATATTTTCCTCCTGCGAACGGAAATTCTCAAGCTTCAGGGATACATGCTTTTTTCTCGATGAGACTAACGGTGTGCGCGGCAGATTTTTCAAAAGAAAAGGTCATCGCGATATTTAAACAATTCCAGATCGCTGTTGATACCCAGTTTTTTCATTCCTGCTTGTTTGTGCCCACTGATGGTCTTGCGGCTGCGCTTGAGTTTTTCTGCGATTTCGCTATTTCTCATGCCATCAAGAATGCAACGAATCACCTCCGCTTCACGTGGAGAAAGCATGCTATCCAGTCGTGATATCAAAAGATCATTCTTCTCTGCTGCCGGCATATCTAATACAGTTCCGTCGCATTTACGCATTGGAATTTTGGCTAATTCGATCCCAATGTGTTCCGGGATAAAGCGCTGACCACGACACACCACACGCAATGCCTGTAAATAGGTTTTCGCGTCTTCTCTCTTAGAAAGGTAGCCTTTTATGCCGCGCTGAAATGCAGCACGTATCACTGCCAGATTTTCCATAGAGGAGTAGAGAAGAATATTTAAATGAGGGTGATGCGTGAGAATCATTTTAATCAGTGATAAACCATCCAGTTCATCGTGCCCAAGAATATAATCCAGCACCAACACATCAACCTGATGCTGCTGCAACCAGTGCAACAGGTCCCGGCTATGGCCAAAACTCCCTACGATCTGCATATCATGTTGGTTACTGACTGCCATCTCCAGAGATAACCGAATCATTGGATGGTCATCCAGCAGCACCACTGCCATTTTTTCACCTACCGGATAGCTCATCACATTCACCCCGTCAAAGACCTGTTAAACGGCAAATGATCCTGATTTATGCTCAACGCGCATAGCGCGGTATCCGCACATTCTGAGTCAGCACTTTCCTTTTAACAGGTAGGGATTCACTGACTGAGCGGAAATCAGTAAAGGCACAGAACATAACCAAAGATTGATTATTATAAAATATTCCGATTAAAACCATATTTCATCAAACAATCATGAAACTGAACATTATTACCGCAATGCAACTTTAAGGAAATGGAGCGTTTATAATGACTGATGGTTTTATTGTTAAGATTAAGACGCTTCGCGATTTCTCGCTGACTGCTGTATTGTGAAAACCACTTCAACATATTGAATTCCTGCGGTGACAATGAAGAATCCCCTCCTCTAAAACGGATATTCCCGTTGTTCTCACCTGACAGGTTCAAACCCTGAATGATCTTTTTCAAAGCAATAGCTTTAGACAAAATAATGACAGAAGACAGGCCGTTAGCAAAAAAGTTGAGCAATGCTGAATCCGTTATTTCTGTCAAAATCACCACGTTAACATGAGGATACAACGCCTGTAGCAGACGCAGGAAGACATAAGTGGCCTCTACATCATCAACCTCGGTTTTGAGTTCAAGAATTAACGCATCAACATGCTGATATATGAGCACCTGCTTCGCTTCACTAATAGAAACACAAGCCAGTAACTGATGCCCCTTGTCATTCAGCAATGCTGATAATCCCTGCGAAGCCCAATAGTTTGCATCGATATTTAAAATATTCATGATGATTATCAGAAGAGTAAAAAAAACATTAAATCGTGAACACTGTTTTTTTTAAATCGGAGAGTAACGTTTTTTTTGTACGATAAAGCTTACAAATCAAAAATTGCGTTGCCGCTCACTGGCGCAGCGGCAGCAACACACTAAAATTATGGCGTGACTAGCTAGTCCTCAAATCTCTTGGAACATTGATACGAGGTCTTCCTATGAAACAACAGAGCTACAGAGGCGGTGCAGGGAATTTTGCTAACGATCCTGCTCGTGCGAGAGAAGCGGGCAAAGCAGGAGGCAAAGCCAGCGGAGGCAACTTCAGAAACGATCCTGAACGCGCCGTTGAAGCGGGTCGGAAAGGAGGCAAAATAAGTCGCCGTCCTCCAACGAAGTCTGAATAAAGCGCTTTAGGATGTTATCGGCCAGGGACTGGCTTCTCCCTTTTAACGAATAAAACTCCCCTGACAATCTCGTCATCCCGTTTGCTATTAACCTTGCCATGTCTTCGGCGTGGTTGTTCCTGCCAATTTTTTCTTTGCACAATGCAAAAATGCACGTAACCTATATACAAAACATATGTGTTTCATATACGGACTGGATAATGGGTATCGTTAAAATATCGGACCTGATGCATGAGAATCTCCGCGTTGCCAGCACCGCGCTGAGCCGTTCGATCAATGCGCAGGCTGAACACTGGATGAAAATCGGTATGCTGGCCGAACTTTATCCCCATCTGAGTCATCATGAGTTGACGCGCCTGCTGATGCGCGTCGAACGCGACGGCGGCGCTGATTTAGCGCAGTTGCTCGACCAGCCTACTTACACTTCGCAAGGAATCGCGCAATGAGCATCAAAATACACACCGCTGCAGAAATCGAACTGGCACGTGCCGCCGGACAGGCCGCAGCAAAAGTGCTTGAAATTATCACCCCTCACGTCAAACCGGGCGTGACCACCGATGAACTGGACGCCATTTGCCACGACTATATCGTTAATGAGCTGAAAGTCGTGCCCGCGAACATTGGCTATCACGGCTATACCCGAACCACCTGTACCTCGGTGAATCACGTGGTGTGTCATGGTATTCCTGGCGATAAAAAACTGAAGCAAGGCGACATCGTAAATATTGACGTCGCCATTATCAAAGACGGTTGGTACGGTGACACCAGCCGCATGTATTACGTCGGTGAGCCCTCCGTTCGCGCGAAACGCCTGGTCGAAATCACCTACGAATCGATGGTGGCGGGCATTAAGGTGGTGAAACCCGGTGCCACGTTGGGTGATATTGGTGCCGCCATTCAGCAAGTGGCGGAGAAAGCCGGCTTCTCGGTGGTTCGTGAATATTGCGGTCACGGTGTCGGTCAGGTTTATCATGATGAACCACAAATTCTGCACCATGGTACACCGGGCACCGGCCTCGAACTGAAAGCCGGTATGATTTTCACCATCGAACCGATGATTAACGCAGGCAAAGCGGGCACAAGCGTGCTGTCTGATGGCTGGACGGTGGTGACCAAAGATCGTTCGTTGTCTGCACAGTGGGAACACACCGTCGCTGTCACCGAAACGGGGTTTGATTTGTTAACCCCCTGGCCAGAGGGAACAGGCGATTACGCGGCAATTTAAAAGCCTTTGCTAACAGTGACGCGTCTACAATTACCCGCTGTGTTCTTGTAAGATGCGCACCATTATTTTCTGCGTTCAGGGATTCAAGCTTATGCGTGAACAAGCTATTTTTGCCGGCGGCTGTTTTTGGTGTACCGAAGCGATTTTCCAGTCCATTGATGGCGTGTTAAGCGTGGAGAGTGGTTATATCGGTGGCCATCTGCCTTCGCCGACTTATGACCAGGTTTACAGTGACACCACCGGTCATGCGGAAGCGGTTAAAATCGAATTTGATCCGGCGATTGTCAGTTACGACGACTTACTCGATATCCATTTTGCCACCCATGACGCGACGCAGGAAAATATCAAAGATGGCGTCGTCCGCTCCCGGTATCGTTCCTCCTTGTTCCCCACCAGCGATGCGCAGCGCATCGCCGCAGAACAAGGCATTGCCCGCGCAGCAGCCGAACTCGGGAAACCGCTGGTGACGCGCCTGGAACCCTTGGCAGAGTGGTATGCGGCGGAAGATTATCACCAGAATTTCTGGGAAAAAGAGGGTCAAGAAAACGCCTTCTGCATGATGAACATTCCGGCAAAGCTGCAAAAATTGCGTAATAAGTTCCCGAAGCAGGCCACTGACGCTTAACGCCCCATCTGATCAATCACCAGCGTGATGCGCTGAATCACGTTCTGCGCCGCCCGTGACAACTGACGCGACGGCGCAGTACAGAGTGCCAGCGTCAGCGGGCGCATCACGCTGTTTTTTAAGCGGCACAAAACAGAGCTGCTTCTCTTGTACTTCCGTCATCACATCCAACAAACTCAGCACGCATACCCCCGTGCCCTGCGCCACCAAACTTCGAATCAACCGAATATCATTGCAGGCGATACTGTTATCCGGTGCCATGCCCTGTTTTCGGTACAACGCCGCCACACGCTCACGCACCACCAGTGAATCACCGGGAATGATGTGACGTTCCGTGCTCAGCTGGCTTAGTGACAGCGAACCTTGTTTGCTCAGCGGATGGGAAGGTGCCATCACTATGCCCATCTCCAGTTCGGCAAACGCCAGCACATCCAACCCACTCTGTCCCGCCGGGTCGAGAATGAGACCAAAATCGATCGCCGACTGGCGGATCAATTGACTAATGGCATGGCTGTTATCCACGGTGAGTTCAAGCCGGAGCCACTGGTGCTCACGTGCAATGTCACCGATCGCATCTGCTACCGGTCCTTTGGTCAGTGATTGCACCAAACCCGCGCTGACATTGCCGCGTTTTAAACCCTGAATATCGTCGAAGCGTTGCCGCGTAACGCGAAATTCCCGCTGCCAGCGCATCACATCGTCGTACAGCAACTCTCCGGCAGTAGTCATGCGCAGCCCTTCTGGCAAGCGTTCAAACAGCGGCGTGCCAAAGCTTTCCTCGGCCTGCAATATCTGCCGGTTAATCGCCGATGCTGAGACATGCAGTTTCTCCGCGGCTTTACGCAAACTTCCACTGCGCGCGACTTCCGCAAAATAGATTGAAAAACGTGAAAACGGACTCATGCGCCACCTGTACTGATTTTTGCAACAGTTTAGTGAATTCTTGCTGATGGATTTGTACAGGACTAATTATTCACAATGTCCTGACAAAAATGAAGTCTTTCAGCAGCGCCTTTTGTGAGCCACTAACAGGAACATCGCCATGCATACACCGACTCCTCCTGCACACTGTACCTTCGAGCCCGATGACTGGCTGCGCCTGGCGCGTCAGTGGCACCCTGTGGCGCGTTCTTGCGATATCACTGGCGCGCCGGGTAAAGCTGTCCTGCTGGACGAACAATTAGTGGTCTATCGGATTCATGGCAAAGTCGTGGTTGCGCGGGACGTCTGCCCGCATCGCGGCGTTCCATTAACACTCGGCTTTCATGATGAAGAGGGCGTGGTTTGCCCTTATCACGGCTTGCGCTTTGGTGAAGATGGGCGTTGCAATCGCATCCCCTCCAGCCCAGGCCAGCCGATTCCTGCCAAGCTCAATTTGATCAGTTATCAAGTAGAAGAGCGCTTCGGGTTGGTCTGGGTGTGCATCGCGCCCGATACGGATAATCCGTCACCTTTGCCGAGTATGCCTCACTGGGATGACGTCGGTTTTCAGCAGATTAACTGCCCCGGTTTTGAAGTAGATGGGTTCGCTGGCCGTCAGGTGGAAGGTTTCCTGGATGTGGCACATTTTGCGTGGGTGCACACTGAAACCTTTGCCGACCCCAATAATCAGGTCGTGCCGGCTTATAACCCCGTTGAAACCGACACCGGTTTTGCCGTGGATTACTGGAGCTCTGTGAGCAACTTTGCCGCCGACAGTCCGCAGCAAGCCCCTGAAGGATTTGAATGGTTGCGTCATTTTGAAATGCATCTGCCCTTTACCGCCACACTCACCATCCATTTTCCCGGTGAATCACGGTTGGTGATCATGAATGCGGCTTCTCCGGTATCTGCCCGGAAAACACGGATGTTTGCCCCCATCGCGCGTAATTTCGATCTGCACGTGCCAGTGGAAGACGTGCACGCCTTCAATCTAAAGGTGTTTGAAGAAGACCGTTTGATGGTCGAAACGCAAAAACCGGAACGTTTGCCATTGGATCTGGCGCTGGAAGCGCACATTCCGGCAGACCGCAGTTCCATCGCCTATCGTCGTGGCCTGAAACGCATGGGCTTTGGTGAATTCTTCCTGGTGTAGTGGAGGCGGCCATGAAAACAGAATTGAAGGTTATAGTGGATGGTATCTACCGTCAGGGTCGTCATAACCTGAGCGTCAATCTGGTCGCGGAAAATGGTCAGCCACTGCCCGAATGGCAGCCGGGTGCACATATTGATGTTCATTTACGTGATGGTTTGGTTCGTCAATACTCGCTGACCGGTCAAAGCCGCATACGCAGCCATTATCAAATCTGTATTGCGCGCGATCGTCAGTCACGTGGTGGATCGCGTTACGTGCATGACTCGCTGAGGCCGGGGCAGGTGCTGAGTATCTCGGCACCCCGCAATCTGTTTCCCCTGCAACCCGCAGGCAAAGTGATATTGATGGCCGCCGGTATTGGCATCACGCCGTTGTATGCCATGGCGGAAGCGCTGGAGCTGTCGGGCGTGCCCTTTGTGTTGCACTACTATGTGAAACAGCGTGGCGATGAAGCCTTTCTGGCGCAGCTATCAAAGTCCTTTGCGCACGGTTTTTGTGAAATCTGGTACAGCAGTGAAGGCCACAGTCCACGCGACCACCTTCCCGCCGAGTTGCTGACGTTCGCTGAGGATACCCATCTCTATTTGTGCGGTCCGCAAGTGTTCATGACGCAGGTTTCGCAGCAGGCCACAGCTCGCGGTTGGCGCAGTGAGAATATTCACACCGAAGCGTTTAAGCCAGCGCTTCCCACATCAATGTCTATTGATGAAGGTTTCACTGTCACGATTGCCCGTACCGGGCAGCAATGCATCATTTCCCCTGATCAAACCATCGCCCGTGTGCTGCTGGAAAACGGTGTCGATGTGCCGCTCTCGTGTGAAATGGGCATGTGCGGCGCGTGCCTGACGCGTGTCACTGAAGGCGAGATCGATCACCGCGATACCGTTCAGTCTGACGCCGAAAAATCCGGCGCTGAGCAGTACATTGCATTGTGCTGCTCACGCAGTAAGTCAGCGAACCTGGTGATCGATTTGTGACTTATTTAGTGCGCCACATGCGATACTGGCCCCAGAACCCAACTTCGGTGGCGTATTCCTGTGGCGTGCCATCTGCAATGATGTCGAGTGATTTGCGCATGCCCAGGCTCATCACGGAACAGTCATTGCTGACGCGTAATTTGTGCAAACCATTTTCCAGATAGGTAGTGACGAACTGATTTTGACGCAGCATCGCGACATCGTGACCATCTACATTCACGACAAATTTGCATGTCCCGCCGCTGGCACTGCCAATAAATTGTTTTAAGCGCGTGACGGTAACTGGTGTTTGTTTCTTACTGGCATCCGGTGTCACCAGTTGCTGATTAATGATGGTATCCGCTGATCCATAAGGTCTGGCACATCCCACCAACGTTAGAACGGCTAAAGCTAACAACACCTTTTTCATTATTATTTCCCTTAATTATGCTGCTCCATGCAGCATCAGGCATTATCGGCTATCGACTCAAGATCTTCAGTTATCGCGGCAAGGGTATAATGCGACCCATTCAAGCAGAGAAGTGGATAGGTATGTTGGTGCGTATTGATAAGTGGCCTTTCTTTTCTGTGCGGGCTCTGCCGCCACTACTGCCCCCTCTGGGCCGTCCTCGCGCCGCTAAAGCGGTACCTTCGACTTCCACGTCGTGCCGGACGGACCGTTCGCGGATGACCATCCATGGTCGGCCGCGAACTGCCCCACGCCTCCCCGCGTGCGGCTCCTGGCCCAACGTAAAAGTCTCAGCGCTGCGGATAACCCTGAGGGGGCAGCAGAGGCGTCAGAGCTTCAGACTTCGTGCCCTTTTTGACAAGTCGCACTGAAGCTAATGAGCCGTCTGGAGCCGCACCGGGGCTGGCATTTCGCAGCGCTGAGCTGAGCGAGTATGCCAGGAGAGCCCGCAGGACGCGGGCGAAAGGTGGCGCTGGAACATGGATGTTCCATCGGCACCGGTCCGTAAGGCAGACGAGTGAAGTGAAGGCACCGCGTAGCGGCGCGAGGACCGCCAGCCCCGGTGCGGCCCCAGACGGCGTTATCGTCAGTCGCTTAACGGACAAGCATTACGGCAAGATCACGTGTTTCGCAGAGTAAAATCGCTGACGCTTTGCACCATATTGGCTGCTTGCTCGCTCAACATGGCCGAAGCTGCCAGCGACTGCTCGACCAGAGAGGCATTCTGCTGAGTGGTGATGTCGATTTGGCTGATCGCGGTATTAATCTGGCTGATACCGTCAGCCTGTTCAGTGCTGGCCTGGTTAATTTGTGACAACACTTCTTTCATGTTCACCACGTTCGACATCTTCTTCTGCATTTGCTGAATGGCATAAATTATTTCTCCCATTTAGCGAAGCGATAAGACTGCCTTAGTAGGCTCCCCTATTAACCTATGGAGGACAAGTAAACACACCAGCGAACTCAAGCTGCTTTACTTTTAAGATTAATAACAGACAAGCTACCGCTTCGCTTATATTCCCCTACAACTTACTTTACTAGCACTATGAAATGAGATAACAATAATTTATCTTAATCTCGCACATCAAAAACAGGCTTTAATTGACTCATAGTTAAACAACAAAACCCGAGATATTAAAACTTAAGATTAATCCTGGCTTGATTATGGTAAAAACAACACTACATTTATTTTTGCTTTACGTTGGTATGAATATAACGAGGAGAACGCATGACGGACCCTAACAAGCATCCTGAAGAGGAAGAGAAAAAGACGCAACGTCGTGGGGGCACAGGGAACTTCGCCGAGGATAAGGAACGCGCAGCTGAAGCAGGCCGCAAGGGAGGCCAGGTGAGCGGCGGCAATTTTAAAAATGATCCTAACCGTGCCGTAGAGGCCGGCAGGAAAGGAGGAAAGATCAGCCGCCGTAAATAACACGCTATCTGAGATAATACAGGGTTAGTCTGGCTAACCTTCTTCACAACACTCTCCTGTCGTGTATTAGCGCTTCGCTTAAGTGCAAGATTAGCTTCGCCAGGAGAGTTATTCCCATCGATCCCATCAAAAAATCGATCATTTCTTGATCGATTTCTCACTAATTACCGCTTCGCTTATTAATGATTTTCTCTTTATTTATTAATGATTATTTAAAATTCCTGATTAAATAAGCAATCAATAATTAACCAACATATTTGTACAGACACCAACAAACTGTACACCTTAAAGGTAATTACAGTGTCGGTAGTTTAAATAATTACTAAACTGCAATAGTAAAATCAGCAGAACAGCACTCCCCTGCAGCCAACAAAAAAGGCTGCCACCTCCAGAGAGATGGCAGCCTTTATCAGTTAACTCACTCAGTGTGATGCCATCTGCTCCGGGAGTGCCAGTTGAGCACGTGCTTTGGCAACCTCTTCAACGCTCACCGGTTTAGCTGCGTTCCCCCAGCTATTGCGTAAATACGTCGCTGCCGCCGCCACCTGCTCGTCAGAGAGCTTCCAGGCGAAGGACGGCATCGCACCGCTGGTAGGGTTACCGGCCGTCACTGCGCCGCGACCACCCTGCAATACCGTGGTGATAATAGAAGAGGTGTCATCGGCTAACAGCCCAGGATTGCCCGCCAGGCTTGCTGCCAGATTAGGGATCCCTTTACCGTCGCTGTTGTGACAGGCGGTACAGTTGGCCGAGTAGACGTTCTCCCCCATCTTCATCTGCGCATTATCCAGAGAGAGTGGCTGAGGCAATGTGGTGGTAGATGCAGGCACCTGTTTCAGATACACCGCGATCGCCCTGAGATCATCATCCGTCAGGTGCTGCGTTGAATTGGTCACCGCTTCAGCCATGGGTCCTGACGCAACGGCAACGTGGTTACTGCCGAGCCTGAGGTAGTCCACCACCTGTTGCTCGGACCAGCTACCGATGCCGGTATGCGGATTTGGCGTGATATCAGGCGCATGCCACTCGCCCAGATTGCCGCCCTGCAGATAATCGCTACTGTCGCCACCAATCAGGTTTTTCGCCGTATGGCAGGCAGCACAGTGTTCTGGCCCTTCAACCAGATACGCACCGCGGTTCCATTGCGCCGACTGGCTGTTATCCATCTGGAATCCAGCGTTTTTGAAGAACAACAGGTTCCAGCCCATCATGGCCAGGCGAATGTTATACGGGAAGCCCAGATTCGTTTCCGGCACCTGATAATGGACTGGCTTCACCGAACGCATATACATCCACAGATCATGCATATCCTGATCGGTCAGCTTCACGTAAGCGTTGTATGGCATCGCAGGATAAAGATGTTCGCCCTCTTTACCTTTACCGTGACGCACCGCGCGGAAGAAATCACGTTCTGTCCAGCTACCGATCCCGGTCTCGCTATCCGGCGTAATGTTGCTGGCATAAATGCCACCAAACGGGGTGCTTATCTTATAACCCCCAGCCAATGGCAACTTGCTCTCCGGCATGGTATGGCAGGCGGTACAGTCGCTGGCGATGGCGACGTAGCGTCCACGTTCAATAGCGGCACTATCTGCTGCCGTGGGCGGCTGGCTGGTCAATATCTTGTCGCTGGCGACGTTATCTGCTGAGGTATCGCCGTTGACCCACAGCATACCCGCTGCGACAGCCGCAGCCACCACCGCCACGCCCGCAATCAGTTTGGTCTTTTTCATCTCACACCTTTACCAACGGACCTGGATTTTTCAGGTATTGCTCAATAATGGCTTTCGCCGTCCACAAGCTCAGTGCTCCAATCGTGCCGGTCGGGTTATATCCGGCATTGTTGGGGAATGAAGAGGCCCCAAGCACAAACACGTTGTGGGTATCCCAGCACTGCTGGTAGCGGTTGAGCACTGACGTTTTCGGATCGGTTCCCATCACCGCACCACCAATGGTGTGGTCGCTGGCAAAGTTGTAAGGCGAGTACGCGCCGGTGGCTGAGTTTGTGCCTAATACCAACTCCGCGCCCATCGCTTTACCTATCTCGACGCTTTTCTCTTCGATAAATTTCGCTGATTTGCGGTCGTTATCGTTGTAGTCAAAGGTGACGCGCAGCAAGGCATTGCCGTTGTCATCTTTGTATTCCGGGTCGAGGTCGAGGTAATAATCTTCGTGCGAGTAGCTGGTGCCCTGGCCGAATATAAAAGTGGTGTTCTGGAAAGCGTGGGTATAGGCCTTCTTCCAGTCTTTACCCCAACGTGGAGAGCCTGGCGGCAGTGCATCTGCGTTACCAATCGGACGCGCCCCGCGCGCAACCACCAGAATGCCTGCACCACCGATAAAGCCAAGGCCGGTATGGTCAAAGTTGTCGCCATTCCAGTCATCAACCTGTGATGAGAGCGCACCGGCGCCGATGTACTGGTTCAGGTTCTCATCTTTAAAGTGGATCGCTGCGCCAGAGACGGTCTGGAAGCTGTAGGCACGTCCCACTACCCCCGTTTTGGTCACCGGATTGTAAGGCACACCAATTTTCGACAGCAGCAACAGTCGTACGTTTTGCATCTGGAATGCCGACAGGATGACGATATCTGCAGGCTGTACCCACTCTTTTTGTTTTTATCGAGATAGGTCACCCCGGTCGCGGTTTGACCATCTTCCGCTTTATTCACACGCACCACGGCAGAATCCGTTAATACGGTGAAATTCTCACGCTGCATCAACGCCGGGATGACGCAGGCGTTCGGACTGGATTTGGAAAAGTTACCGCAGCCGTAATAAAGGCAGTAACCGCAATAGGTGCAAGGACCCATGCGTACACCGAGCGGATTAACATAAGCGCGTGACGCCTGGCCTGCGGGCACCATAAAGGGATTGAGGCCTATCTTCTTCGCGCCTTCTGCGAAGATATCTGTCAGACGCATGCTTTCCAGCGCGGGTAAGGGATACTCGCTGCTGCGGTTTCCTTCAAACGGGTTGCCGCCAGGCACGGTTTCGCCGTTTAACTTACCTGCCTTGCCCGACACTCCCGCGATTTTCTCGAAGCGGTCGTAGAAAGGCTCCAGCTCGTCATAGGTCACCCCCCAGTCCTGCAGGATCACGCCTTTGGCGATCTGCTGCTTGCCATAACGCTTTATTGTCTGGGTGTAAGGCTCAAAATCAAAGGGGGTGAAACGCCATGCCATGCCCGCCCAGTGCGTACCGGAACCCCCTACGTTGTAACCCAGCTCATTCAGGTTCCACTCACGGGTAGGGAGAGCGGTCTGCGTAGTGTTGTTTCGGAAAGTGGTGGTTTCAACGGCGGGGGGCAGCAGCATGCTGCGACGCGTATCCCAGCGCAGTTCATCGGTATCGACCGACGGCGGAAAATCAGTGGCGGTTTCAAACCACGGGCCACGTTCAATGGCAACGACATTCAGACCGGCGCGCGTCAGCTCTTCGGCAATCAAAGAGCCGCACCACCCCAGGCCGACAATGGCGACATCAGCTTTTGGACGGACGTTATTCATGTTTTTATTGCTCAGCTAAGGCGAAAAAATTAAAGGGTGTTATCAATCAGGCTGGTTGGGATGATGTTGAGCTTTTGCCCTTTTTTCGGTAGCAGGTCACGGAAATCGTAACGCGCGCCGGGGAAGCCAATCATTTTCCAACTGGTCATGTCTTTGTTGCCGCCGTATATCGGGTCAGCAAGGAAACCTTCACGCACGTTCTGTAGCAGCAATTCAAAGAACACCTTGGTTTCCACCTCTTCACCCAGATTAAGGCTGTTGTTCTCCATGGCGGTCAGTACCTGATCCTGCTGTTCGCCACTCAGCGACAGAAAGTTTTTGCCATAGTGTTGCTGCATAGCGTTGTCCAGTGCGGCAATGCCAAGGCGATAGCGTTGCGCAGGCGTCAGCGGAGATTGCGGCCCTTGTTCTGGCGTACCTTTGACAAACTTACCCAAACGATAGATAGCGACCGCATTGCCGTAATCACCGGCTAGCTGACGGTCGATAAAGATGGCACAGCCGGCCTCTTTGCCACTGAGGCTGGTTTCATCGGCCGGAATAAAACGTTCGGCAATAGCACCAACGGTGTCGAATTCATGTTGAGTAAGATATTGCAGGCCGCCTTTGCGGGGTGGTGCGGGTGGCGTCTGGACTTTGCCGGGTTCCCAAGGCTGACCGCCATTGACCTCTTCAGCCTTAGTCAGCGTCGGGATCGAGGAAGCCACGCCCAATGCGGTCATGGAGGTGAGGAATTCTCTGCGTTTCATATTTTCCCTGCTTTCACATTGCAAACCGGGCCAAATATCAGACGTATTTGTGCCTGGCATTGAGCCATATCAATAAGGATTAATGGATTAATTAGGACGTTGCCCAGTGGGCTTTTATTAGATTAACAACGAGGTAAGTTTTTACATTCAAATCACGGAATTAATTAAATCTTAACAACGCAGCAAAGAGTAATGACTCCCCCTGCGCTTTAAAAGGTTTTTATTGATGGTTTCCCATCATTTATTTTCATCATCCATCCATTCAGAAGCGGTAGAGTATCGTTTCGCCTCGCAACAATTAACATCTTGCCAGCGACGAGCAGTTACGCATAATACGGCACACGCAAACGCCATACTGTGATGCGAAACGCACTGAGTGTGGTTTAAATATTAGACATCTTGCTGGGGCACTGACTTAAAATGAAAAAACTCACCCTGATAAAGGTTGCTGAACTGGCCGGGGTAGGGATTGCCACAGTGGATCGCGTGCTGAATGAGCGTGGCGGTGTTCGTCCTGAGACGGTGCGCAAGGTGTTGCGCGCAGCACGGCAGGCAGGCTTACAGCGTTTATTGCCCGATGACACCCAGCACCCATGGCAAATCGAGGTGTTCCTCAGCAGTAATGGCACCTGGTTTTTTCAACAACTGGCGGATGAGTTTGCCAACATCGCCGACCGTCTTGGCTACCGGAAAATTAAATTATTCCGTACTCTGGTGAGCGAAAACCCACCCGATAAACTCGCCGAAAAGATAAAAAAAAGCAGTGAATTGCGGGACGGTATTATTGTTTATGGTCATGACTATCCGGTTATTCATGAAGCATTGGCGTATTGCAAGGATAGAGGTGTTCCTGTGATTTCGCTGGTTTCCGACTTAGCCGATTCTCATCGATTCTGTCATGTTGGAATAAATCAGTATCAGGCGGGGCGCACCGCCGGTTTATTAATGAGCCAAACCATGCCAAATGCAGGCGACGTCATCATGGTTAGTGGCCGTTTTGATTTTAGTGCCCATATTCAACGTATTTCTGGCTTCCGTGATGCCATTACGCAACGTGCCCCTTGGCTGCGTTTACGCGAAGTGTTGGCCGGTGAAGATGAGCGGCATAAAATACGCGCTCTGCTCAATCAGGCATTACATCAATCCGATAATGTCGTGGGATTATATAATTCAGGCGATAATAACAGCGATATCAGTGCCGTATTGCATCAGCATCAGTTAACCGGGCGCTGCTGTTATATCACACACGAACTGTATGATGTGACCCGGCAACTTCTGCAAACTGGCGCGCTCTCCTACACATTAGATCAGAATGCACGTCAACATGCTGTGCTAGCGACCGATCTGCTCATTCGCTATCTCGAACAGGGGTTTATTCCCGATCTGTATCAAGACGGGCGCGTGGAACTGCGCATTGTGACTGCAGAAAATCTGGATTGATGCTGAAGCCTTAACGCGAACAAAGATAACCAGCTTTCAAGATTGGCGTGTTGTTATCAGCCGGGAATGAAGGTCATGTTCAGATATTCATTCAATACGCATAATTATTCTGCACACAGGGTCCTCTGGCGGTTTACACTGATGCTCTTAATGGCGTGCAGAGGATGCAAACGTGCTTTCAAAGATCCCCGATTATGAAACCGACCGCGAAGGCTACATGGAATTTATGACGCGCAGCAACGCGCTACGCATGGAGTTGCTGGTCCTGTCGGAGAAGTTCATTGAGGTCCATGGCTCTTACGAGGCCGGGATGGCTGAAATGGGTGAATGGCTGCTGAACTACGCGGAGAGCGCAATGATCCAAAAGGTGAGCCTAGGCCCTATTAGCAAAGCGTGGTTACTGGAAGAGTTAAAAGGGCGCTAATAATTCCCTGGCGAAAATATAATTCAAAGTAATCAATCCGCCTTGAATGTGACAAATTAATGTCAGAAATAAAACTTGAGCCATCACCATTCAGAATAATGAAAAACAACATAATATCATGATAAATAACAACTAAAACAAAAATCACAAGTTTTTAAGTTTCATTTATATGACTATTTTTTGACATTACTGTCATAAAACTTTCATAAATTTTCTATATGTTAGCCGCACAAAGCGTTGTGCTTATGCTGCTTTAGCGATCTATAGGAAATTTTCACTAATGAGCGATTACGTTACGCCTCAAGCTTTACATGTTGCCGCTACCCCCTTGTCTTCAGCTCTCCCTGTCCATACCAAAAACAGTAAAAAGCCGCTTTTGCTTTTTGGCATGGTATTGCTGGCTGGCGTGTTGTTTGCCGCCAGCCAACTCCTTGGTGATATTCAACAAACCGGGGCTGACTCCAGCCGTTCGCTGCCTTTAATTCTGCTGGGTTTTGCCCTGCTGGCGGCACTGGGTTTTGAGTTCGTCAATGGTTTCCACGATACGGCTAATGCTGTTGCCACGGTGATTTATACCCGCTCTCTCTCGCCGACGGTCGCGGTAGTGTGGTCAGGAATTTTCAATTTCCTCGGCGTTTTATGCTCCTCTGGTGCGGTGGCCTTCGGCATTATCTCGCTATTGCCGATTGAACTGGTTATGCAGTCCGGCAGCAGTGAAAGCTTTGTGATGATCTACGCGCTATTGTTCTCCGCGATTATCTGGAACCTCGCCACATGGTGGTTAGGTCTGCCCGCCTCCTCTTCACATACCTTGATCGGCTCAATTATTGGGGTAGGCATCGCGAATGCGGTGATGCACGGACGCAGCGCATTGAGTGGAGTGAACTGGAGCCAGGCGATGAATATTGGCAATGCCTTGATTCTTTCCCCGATTGTCGGCTTCGTCTGTGCTGCTCTGCTACTGGTTCTAATGAAGCGCATGGTAAAAAAACCAGCGCTGTATAGCACCAGTCAGCAAGAAGGCGCACCGCCGATGTGGATCCGTGGACTGATGGTGCTCTCCTGCACCGGCGTCTCCTTTGCACATGGTTCAAACGATGGTCAGAAAGGCATGGGATTGATGATGCTGATTCTGGTAGCTGCCCTGCCCGTCACCTACTCGCTAAATCGTACTCTGCCTCCATCTGATATTCCGCAGCTTATTACCCTCGCGGAAAACAGCCAGGCACAGTTAATGCAATACACATCGGTCGCCGCTCCGGCTCAACCTGAAGAGGTGTTGACCACCTTCCTGCGCACCAGAGAGCGTGATGCCAAGGTGATTGCTGCACTGGCACAGGTCAGCGGGAATATTGGCACGACGCTAAAACACTATGGCGCATTGCAGTCTATTCCTGCAGAGCAGAAACCCGAGGTGCGTAATCAGATGTATCTGGCGGCCGAAACCATCAAGCATCTGCAAGCCGATCACACCCTGGTTTTACCCGTCGCAACACAGCAAAACCTTCAGGCGCTGAAAAACACCCTGAATGGTGCCACGCAATTTATCCCGACCTGGGTGAAAGTCGCCGTGGCGATCGCTCTGGGACTGGGCACTATGGTGGGCTGGCGTCGTATTGTCACGACGCTTGGAGAGAAGATTGGCAAAAGCCAACTCAACTATGCGCAGGGCATCAGTGCTCAGATGGTGGCGATGGGCACTATTGGCGCAGCTGATGCGTTTGGATTGCCGGTATCAACGACCCACGTACTCTCTTCTGGCATCGCGGGCACCATGGCGGCGAATCGCAGCGGATTACAGTTCGGCACACTGCGCAATATGGTGCTGGCTTGGGTGCTCACACTGCCTGCCGCCGCGCTGCTCTCTGCCGCGCTCTATTGGATAATGACTTCACTGTAACGCGCATTTTGACAGGGATATGACAATGTCTGCACACGAAATAAACCATAACGATAATATTGACGCGCGTTTTTTACAGGAGTGCTACGACAGCTACGAAGAGTCACTGGAGCTGGAGTTAATGGAGTTTGGCCTTGCGGCTAATAATGATCCGCAAGAGATGGCCTGGCGACGCCGCTATTTTACCGAGCTACTGCATTTGCAGGGTGAACTGGTGAAACTGCAAAACTGGGTCATCCGTACGGGGCATCGTTTAGTGGTGATTTTTGAAGGCCGTGATGCGGCTGGCAAAGGTGGGGTGATCAAGCGCATTATGCAGCGCCTCAACCCGCGCTACTGCCGTGTGGCCGCCCTTCCCGCCCCGAACGAACGAGAGAAAACGCAATGGTATTTTCAGCGTTACGTGTCGCACTTGCCGTCGGCCGGTGAAATCGTGCTGTTCGATCGCAGCTGGTACAACCGTGCGGGTGTGGAAAAGGTGATGGGGTTTTGCAGCGAGAGCGAAGTAGAAGAGTTCTATCACAGCGCGCCAGAATTTGAGCGCATGCTGGTGCGCAGCGGTATTCAAATCGTCAAATACTGGATTTCAATTACGGATGAGGAGCAGGAGATGCGCTTCCTCAGCCGTATTCACGATCCATTAAAACAGTGGAAACTGAGTCCGATGGATCTGGAGAGTCGTCGTCGCTGGGAGGATTACACCGCCGCCAAAGAGATGATGCTGGAGCGTACTAACATTGAGGAAGCGCGCTGGTGGGTGGTAAAAGGTGTGGATAAGAAAAAAGCCCGTCTGAACTGCATCCGCCACCTATTGCAGCAGGTGCCGTATGAAGCGGCCGAAGGCGAACACATTTCGCTGCCTTCTCGTATTCATCATGCCGATTATGCGCGCCATCCGGTTCCGGAGAGCATGATGGTGCCGGAGAGTTACTGATCTCAGCAAGGCGACCATACGGTCGCCCTACGCCAGCCTCACCCCATCACCAACCCGCCATCTACATACAATGTCTGCCCGGTGACAAACTCGCTCCAGTCCGAGGCTAAAAACAGCACCGGACCGGCGACATCACCCGGTTCGGCAATACGGCGCAGTGGCGTTTGGGCGGTGATAAAATCGCGTACCTCTTCCCGCGTCGCGCGGCTGGCATCGGTCGGATATACCAAACCCGGTGCGACACAGTTGACGCGAATGCCGAGCGGCCCCAACTCTGCGGCCAACGAACGGCTGAACCCGATCAAGGCGGATTTGGCTGTCACATAGTCGTGGTACGGCACCGAAGGACGGGCAACCAGATCGCTCGACAGGTTGACGATGCTGCCGCGTGCCCGCGCACGCATAAGTGGCAATGCGGCCTGGCAGACGTTATAGGCCGCCCCGACTGCACCCTCAAACTGGCTCTGGTAGCCCTGCCATGAGGTTTCCCAAAAGCGCTGGCGATTGTCGGTATCAAACACATAAGGAGCAAACGCATTATTGATCACCGCATCCAGACGCCCCGTGGTATTGACGATTTTCTCCATCATCGCCGCCACCTGCTCAGGTGACGTCACATCCGCACGGATCGCCACAGCCGCACCGCCCAAGGCTTCACAGCTTTTTACCACTTCGGCTGCGGCCTCCTCACTGTGTAGGTAATTCACCACCACCAGCGCGCCCTCAGCGGCAAAGGCTTTGGCGATCGCCGCACCAATGCCTCGGCTGGCGCCCGTGACCAAAACCGTGCGATCAGCAAATTTCATAGATTACCTCCTGTAGAAAAACACCTTCAGTCAGCGTAAGGCGCGAATTTTTCTGCCGCCTGTTCCGCTGCGTGTTCAATTTCGGTCATGGTGACAAGATCCAGCAGGCTAAAGCGCCCATCGTGGTGCCAGCCTGCCGCGGGCGACGTCATTGCACCAAAGGCGGTGATACGCGTTACGCCCACTTTCCCCAGTCGCGAAGACAAGCGAAACAGTGCATCCGGTTCAGCCGCCACTGCAGCCGTCTGCAAATAGATTTTTTGCCGGGCAATCAGTGGAATCGCGTCTTCAATGTCATCCACGGCAATCACTTTCAACGTTCGCCCAAGCGCCGTGGGTGAGAGCGCTTCACCTACATCCACACACACCACAGCCCAGCTATCGGTTGCTTCGCCATACAAGGTGCGATCGCCCTGCAATGCGCGGATCTCTTCGGTGCTGCGCCAAGTGGCGAAGTGATGGGCCTCAGCCTGCGAAAGTATTCGACGTGGATATTTACGTGCCAGAACCTGCAACTCATGGGCGAGATAAGCAGCAAACTCCTGCGGTGAGACACGTCCACCGCGCTCCACAAACAGCATTTGCGGTGAATAACATCCGGCCTGGTCATAGCGCATCATGTCGAATGCGGCGCGGCGCGCCAGTTCCGTGCCCTGCCGCACATCCAGCGCCGACCGCGCCACCAAGCCAATGCTGATTTTGTGGCCGTGCGGCAGAAAACGGGTGGTGACCGGAAGCTGCTGCTGAATCGCTCTAAGCGTTGGATTGCCGCCGTAAGCCATTACCATATCGGGCTGCTGGAACCACGCTGCTTCTGCCGTGCTGTCGCCGCCCTTCCACCACACCACCGCCAGGCACTCACCCAGTTGCGGGTCGATGTCGGCCAGCAGTTGGGCAAACCATCCCGCCATCATCGGTTCTGCGCCGGGCAGCTTGCCGACCGTGCCCGCTTTGACCAGCAAACCGCAAATCAAACTCCACAGCGGCAACCCCGGCACATTACCTGCCCAGATATGCAGCAATAATTCAGGTCCAAACGCGCGCGCAAAGCCACCGTTGGGGCGCGGCTGGAAATCATCCAGTATGTGCGGGTCAGTAAAGTCCTCCGCCAGGAACCGTTTCAACTGTGGCTGGCGAAAGGTTTTGAGATAGCCAGTCAGCCCGGTGCGGATCATCTCGGCATCAAAACCGGTGACGATGGGCAGTAACGCTTCCGCTTTGCTACGCAGTGAATGGTTGCGGTCCAGCAGACGCGAAATCGCTTCATCCACGATGGCGACAATCCTGGTCACACTAAGCGTGCTCAGATAGTCACGCGCATGGCGGCGGATATGGCCGCTCAACTTCTCGATTTGCGCCGCGTTAAGCTCCGGCACGGCGACATCCAGCTGTTTACCATGATGGGTGAAGCTCAGTGTATGCCACTGCACCTCGGACGATGTGAAGCCGCTCGGCAGGTAACCCGCGATCTCTTTCACAGGGCACCTTGCGTGGCTGCGAGAAATTCGGCCATCGCCAGTGAGCACCCTTTTGCATCCGCGCCAGTCACCCTTCCCAGTAACTGGAAACCGCCTGCTACGGCAACGCCTGCGTCTTCGGTCAGTAGAGCCGACACCGAATTGAAATGGGCCAGATCGTGATGCACCAGCACGCCGATTTCACCCTCGGGCACATCCTCACCCGTAAGGGGATTGACCACCCGCGTACGGATCCAGTGCGGGCCTGATTTTATCGACGGGCATTCAACATTGCCGTTGTCATAAAACTGGCTGCTGAGTTCAGTCATGCCATACATGTTGATGCACTGTTCACGCGGTACGCCCAACGCTTTGTTCAGCGCGTTGTAAAAATCGTCGGCTTCGACCTCGCGTGACTGCCCTTTAAATCCGCCGGTGTCGAGTATCCGGCTGCCCTCGGGCAAGGAAAAACAGCGCCCCTGACGTTGCAACTCATCCATCAGATGCACAAAGCTGTAGCTGGCCCCCAGCAGAGCATAAGGCTCACCGCAGATCTCGGCCTGATCGAGTGCGGCAAACAAACGCGCCCAGTCAATGCCACTGTCATTCAACATCACTGCACTGTCGGGTGTGCCGAAGGTGTGTTTTGCCAGCGTCAGGTAATGCGCCAGTGAGGAGTTCGGCAATGCGCTGCTATCGGGGAATAAGACGCCCATGCGGATACGTTCCCGGCCTGCCATAAATCGCTGGCGGAAATTGAGCGTCATGGAGCATTTCCATACATCCAGCGTGGGATGATAACTGCGCCCTTTCACCGTGCCAGTGGTGCCACTGGTCATAAATATCGCCTCCACGTCATCCGTGGCATGGCAACTCAGCGTGAGATTTTTAAAAGCCGTGATTGGGATAGCGGGGATGGCGCGCCAGTGTTTTACCGTGAATGGTGTACGTCCACGCTGAATGGCAAAGCGGCGGTAAGGTGGATTGTGCTCAAACTGATAAGCAAAGATAGCGAGTGCCAGACGGTTGAAATCGTCATCGCTGGTGTCCTGACGAGACAGAAAGGTCAGTAGCGCATCGATAAGTGCAGCTTCGGTCATGGATTCCACCTACTGTGATTGTGCGAGGCCTCTATCAGGCAAAGCCTGGTGAGGATGTTCTGTCCGCTACAAAGCACAAAGATGGAATCAGGGCGTGGAAGTGCCCTGTGTCCCGCATCCCTACGCCGGTATTAGCCGGATCAGGTTCGGAGGGTCACTACGTTGCCAGCGACAAATCGCCAGCGGGTAGAATCTCAGCCCGCTACTCGGGCACCCCTTGGAACAAGCGGCAGTCTAGGATGTTGCTCGCTCAGGTGTCAAGCCAGCAGAAAAAGGACAGCACCCACGAGCGCAGGTGCTGTTGATGTTTACGCGGTTCTGAATTTGCGGGTTAACGGCTTCTCGATTTCAACAATCAGGAACATCACAAATCCAATGATGAAGGTGATCACCCAATAGCGGAATGGAAGTCCGGTGGTGCCAAACAGCATCTGCATAAAGGGCGCGTAGATGATCAGGAGTTGCAGCATTAACAGCACCGCACTGACAATCCAGATCCCTTTGTTCATCAGTAAGCCTTTAGTCAACGAGAAGCCATCGGAGACGCGGCAGTTGAGCATATAGAACCACTGTGCGGTCACCAGCGTTTGCAGTAACACGGTACGGATAAACTCAGGGGAATAGCCACGCGGCTGTAACCAGGCTTCTAGCACAAAGGCGCTGACGGCGATCATCGAACCGACAAAAATCACGCGCCAGACCGCAAAACCGTCCATCACGTGCAGCTTAGGATCGCGTGGTGGGCGGCGCATGATGTTCTTCTCTCCCGCCTCAAAAGCCAGGCCAAAGGAGAGCGTGGCGGACGTCGCCATGTTCATCCACAGAATCAGTACCGGCGTGAGAGGAATCAGGTTCCCCGCCAACAGCGCGATAATGATCAGCAAGCCCTGTGCAAGGTTAGTGGGCATGATAAACAGGATGGTTTTTTTCAGGTTATCGTACACCCGACGCCCTTCTCGCACCGCGCTGGCAATGGTGGCAAAGTTATCATCGGTTAACACCATATCGGCAGCTTCTTTAGTGACTTCGGTGCCTTTAATCCCCATTGCCACGCCAACATCGGCTTGTTTCAGCGCTGGCGCATCATTCACGCCGTCCCCGGTCATCCCGACCACCTCTTTTCTACTCTGCAGCGCCTGCACCAGACGGAACTTATCCTCGGGGCTGGTGCGGGCAAAAATATCGTAGGTCTGCGCCGCTTCGCTCAATTGGTGATCGTCCATCACTTCTAACTCACGCCCGGTAATGGCGCTGTTGGCATTGCCGATACCCAGCATCTGACCAATACTCATCGCCGTTTGCGGGTGGTCACCGGTGATCATTTTGACGCGGATACCGGCTTGCAGGCAGTCGCGAATCGCGGTGATCGCTTCAGGGCGCGGTGGGTCCATCATCCCGGCGATGCCCAGCAAGATCACCCCCTGCTGCAGGTCAGCGTGATCTAACTCTGTTTGCCCCGGTGACGCAGGTTTCCATGCTGCCGCCACCATGCGCAGACCTTCCCGCGCATATTCCTCGATTTTGGCCTCCCACCACGGGAGATCTAGCGGCTGCAATCCCGTTTCCGTTTGCTGCTGCTGGCACAGCCTGAACAGGACATCCGGTGCGCCAGTAATCAGCACCCGCTCCTCATCACCAATGCGATACAGCGTCGACATGTATTTGTATTGCGAATCAAAGGGAATTTTACTGCGCAGTTCAGTGGTCACCACCGGCAGTTGCCCCTTAGCCGCCAACACTTTTAACGCGCCTTCCGTCGGGCCGCCGGTGATTTTCCAGAACCCGCTGTCATCCTTAATCAGTTGGCTGTCATTGCACAGATCGATGGTGCGCAGATAGCGCCCCAGCAATGAGTCTTCAGTGACCGTAACAGGGACTGCATCATCTGATTTGTGAATCGCCCCTACCGGTTCATAGCTGTCACCCTCTACCCGGTAGATATGATCGACGGTGATCACCGCTTTGACCGTCATCTCATTCATGGTCAGGGTGCCGGTTTTATCTGAGCAGACCACCGTCATGGCACCCAGGGTTTCCACCGTCGGCAGTTTACGGATGATCGCCTTCTGCTTCGCCATCACTTGCACACCGAGCGAAAGGATGATGGAGATAATCGCGGGTAATCCTTCTGGAACGGACGCTACTGCCAGGCTTATCAGTGAGAGCATCAGTTCAGAAACCGGCATATCCCGGAACAGCAAACTAAAGACGAACAGTGCTGCCATCATGACCAGGATGAGCACGAAAATGGCTTTACCCAGCTTATCCATCTGTACCATCAAAGGTGTACGATGTTTTTCGATGTCGGACATCATCTGGTTGATGTGCCCTAACTCGGTTTCCCCCCCGGTCGCGACCACCAGTCCCCTGCCTCCGCCCGAACTCACTGTGGTCCCCGAAAACAGCAGGTTGGTGCGATCGCCTAAGGGTAGATCGCCGCTCAACGCCTCGGTGCCTTTCTCTACGACCGTAGACTCCCCGGTTAGGATCGCCTCCTCCACCCGCAAATTATGGGCTTCAATAACGCGCAGATCGGCTGGAATACGGTCACCGGCGCGGATCACCACCACATCGCCAGGCACCAGTGCCGTGGTGGCTACGGTTTCATGCTGGCCCGCGCGCACCACCACCGTTTCACTGGAGAGCATATTGCGAATACTTTGTAGCGACTTTGCCGCGTTACTCTCCTGGATATGGCCAATCAAAGCATTGACCACAGCTACACCCAGTATCACGGACATATCGACCCATTGCCCCATCACGGCTTTCAGCAACGCGGCAGCCAGCAGGACATAGATTAGGACATCGTTAAAGTGGGCGAGAAAACGTAGCCATGCTGGCTTGCCGGGTTTCTGCGGCAGCGCATTTTCACCATATTGTAGTAGGCGGGCTGCAGCCTCCGCACTGCTAATACCCTCAATTGAACTCTCTGTCTTCCCTAGCGTTTCATCGACCGAGAGTTGATAGTACGCACTGTCCGATTTAGCCATATTATTCATCGCTTTCTCCTCAAATCCTGTTTCGGAAATCAAGGCGGTGATATCCCGTTATTAACAGAACCACGTCGAATACAAAGACAAACTTCCGCAAATTGCCTGAGATGAGCCCCGTTTATAACTGAAAGATATGCAATTAGTCGCTACTCACAGCAAGTGAGCAGGGGAATAATCTATACAATCATATTATCAAGTTGAAAATTAGACGTTATAAACGTAGCACAGGGCCATTCAACTTATTCGCCTATCAATCAAAAACAGTAAGAAAAACACCAAATAAAAAGAAGCGCCATTATTAACCTAAAGATTAATAAGCTATTTTGACTTACAACAAACTAAACAAAGTGAATTGTTAACATTTTCACCCTCCATGGCCAGACCTGTTTTTATTTCGTTAACCAGGTTATAAACACCACTTAATTAAACAAAATCAGAACAAAACACCAAAAATATCGGAAACGTTATTGCGCTTATCAAACTTTACAAACTTTGATCTCTACGACTATGCTCATCCATAGCAAAAACAATCTCATAAACCTCTCACTCTGTTTATAACTGTGGCGCTGTTTGATGGCGATCAAGGTTAATGGAGGCAACGATGCCGGACTATAGTCTGCTCCGTCTAAGTCTGTATGTTGTGTTAGCGATTATCACCTGTTCTGCCGTCGGACTTTTCACTTACGCGGTGGTTTCCATGTTGGGCGAATAAATGAGGCGCTAATAATAACGCAAAAAATTACATCGTTATTGCAAAGGGGAACTCTGTGATGCGTTATTTTTATCTGATTGCCGTTGTTATTTTAATAACAACAGGTTGCGATCAAAAAAACAGGAAGTTGCACCGCTGCCTCGCATGGTGAAAGTGGTTGAGGTGGTGGCTTCAGGTCAATCTCAACAGCGTATTTTTCCTGCCCGCATTGAGTCGGGTGATTCCACTGACGTATCGTTCAAGCGCGGTGGACAAATTGATGCGCTGGAAGTGCGTCAGGGCAGTAGCGTGACTCAGGGTCAGGTGCTTGCCAGGTTGGTGTCACGTGAAGCACAGCAGCGAGTGAATGAACGCCAGACTGCAGCGACTTTAGCGCAACGACAGTTTGCCCGCTTTCAAACCCTCTCAGGCCGTCAGGCCATCTCTCAGGCTGAAATGGACGTGCAGCGCGCTAATCGTGATGCCGCCAATGCCGCACTGCAAATCGCTCGTGAAGAACTAAGTCAGATGACGCTCACCGCACCGTTCAGTGGCACTGCGGCAACGGTCAATGTGCGGAATCACCAGGTGGTCGCTGCCGGGCAAACTATTGCCACCCTGACACGCACTGACTTGCTCGATGTGGTGTTCAATGTGCCGGAAAACCTGTTTACCTCTCTCGACATCCGTAATATGGCTTACCGTCCCGTGGTGCGGATAAACACCCTGCCCGATCGCCAGTTTCAGGCTGAATACAAAGAACACACCGGCAGCAGTAGCAGTAATACCTTGACCTGGCAGGTGATTCTTACCATGCCGCGTCCTGCCGACTTCCCTGCTGTCGGTGGCGTTAGCGGCACTGTCACCATCAATCTCGCGAATCTTCCGGCTAACGTAAATCACGAGTCACTTGTGGTTCCGGTAGAAGCGGTCTTTAACCCGGACAGCAGCCAGCGGAATGAACCCCATGTTTGGGTGGTGCAAGGCAGCGGCGATCAATTTCATCTCGAAGATCGTAAAGTTTCCGTCGGTGAGGTCACCGATCAGGGGGTGGTAATCACCTCTGGATTACACGCAGGCGAACGCGTGGTCGCGGCGGGCGTTAATGAATTACACGCTCAACAAGCGGTACGCATCTGGACGCGTGAGCGGGGTCTGTAATGGATATTTCCCGACAGTTTATAGATAACCCGATTCGTGTCTGGCTGGCGATTTTACTGCTGGGCGTCGGGTGGATTTTTGCCCTGCTGAATATTGGTCGCCTGGAAGATCCGGCGTTCACCATCAAGACCGCCGTGGTGGTGACACAGTACCCTGGCGCCTCTGCGCAGCAGGTGGAAGAAGAGGTCACGCTGCCGCTGGAAAATGCCCTGCAGCAGTTGCCATATCTGGACAACGTCAGCTCCATCTCCTCCAACGGTCTGTCGCAAATCACCGTGAATATTGCCTCACGCTACCACTCCAATGAATTGCCACAAATCTGGGATGAACTCCGGCGGCGCGTAGGGGATGCTGCACGCTTCTTCCCGCCCGGCGTGGCTGCCCCATTCGTTAATGATGATTTTGGCGATGTGTTTGGCTTTTTCTTTGCCATTTCCGGTGACAATTTTAGCAATCCTGAGCTGGTGCAGTACGCCGAGCAGCTTCGGCGAGAACTGGTGCTGGTGCCTGGCGTCGGCAAGGTCACCCTCGGCGGAGTGATTCCCCAGCAGATCAATGTCGATGTTTCGCTGACGAAAATGGCGGCGCGCGGCATTACCCTGACGCAGCTTTCCAGCGCATTGAGCCGCTTGAATGTGGTTTCCAGCGCCGGGGAGATCAAGTCCGGCACCGAATCGATTCGCCTGCATCCTACTGGAGAGTTTCAAAGTCTCGATGAATTAAGCGATCTGTTGATCAGCCCGGTCGGTGCAACAGCGACCACCCGCTTACGCGATATCGCCACCCTGTCACGTGGACTCAGCGAGTCGCCTACCAGCATCTATCACGCCAGCGGAAAACCCGCAGTCACCATGGGCGTCTCCTTCATTCCTGGCGTTAACGTGATTGATGTCGGGCATGCGCTGGAAGCCAAAATGCAGCAAATGTCAGCCGAAAAACCGGCTGGCATCCAGATCAATATGTTCTACGACCAGGCCGCCGAAGTGGCGCACTCCGTTAATGGCTTTATCACCAACTTCCTGATGGCACTGGCGATTGTGGTCGGGGTGCTGCTGATCTTCATGGGAGTACGCAGCGGCATCATTATCGCCCTCTCTTTGGCGTTGAATGTGCTGGGTACGCTGTTGATCATGTACTTGTGGGGCATTGAGTTGCAGCGTATTTCACTCGGTGCGCTGATTATCGCTCTCAGCATGTTGGTGGATAATGCGATTGTGATCGTTGAAGGGGTACTGATTGCGCGTCAGCAGGGGTCATCGCTGGTTTCGTCGATGAACTTTGTCATCCGCCGTTCTGCCTTTCCCCTGTTAGGCGCCACCATCATTGCGATTTTGGCCTTTGCGCCGATTGGCCTGTCGCAAGACTCCACCGGTGAGTATTGTAAATCGCTGTTCCAGGTGTTGCTGATCTCGTTAATGTTGAGTTGGTTCTCCGCCCTCACCATCACGCCGGTACTGATCAAATGGTGGCTGTTTAAAGCCGGGAGCGATGGCAGCACGCAAATGGCTAAATCGCCGTATGACGGCGGCTTCTATCAACTGTATCAGCGCACACTGAAAGCGCTGTTAAGCCAAAAAACGCTGACGTTATCCGTGATGGCGGTGCTGCTGGCACTTTCGATCTGGGGCTTTGGTTCAGTACGACAAAACTTCTTCCCCTCATCAAACACGCCGATCTTCTTTGTTGATCTCTGGCTGCCGTATGGCACGGACATCAAGTCCACCGAACAAATGGCCAGCGATATTGAAAAGTCGATCACCGATCAGCCCGGCGTGGTGTCAACGGTGACCACCATCGGCCAAGGCAGCATGCGCTTTATCCTTACCTATAACGGGCAGCGCCAGTACAGCAACTACGCTCAAATCATGGTGCGCATGGACGATCAGCGGAAAATTGCGGCGCTGGCACGCAGCATTGATGCGAATATCGCCCGGCAATATCCGCAGGTGAATGCCAGTACTAAGCGCGTGATGTTTGGCCCCTCTGGCGGCAGTGCGATTGAGGTGCGCATTAAAGGCCCCGATCCTGACCGGATGAGACTGATTGCCAGCCAGGTCGGCGATATTCTGTCTCAGGATCCCGCTACCGATAGCGTGCGTAATGACTGGCAAAACCGCAGCAAAGTGATTCGTCCGCAGTTTAACACCGCGCTGGGGCGTGAGTTGGGTGTGGATAAACAAGAGATCGATACCGCCCTGCAGATGAATTTTACCGGCAGTCGCGTAGGCCTTTATCGCGAAGGCGCAGATCTGTTGCCGGTGATCGTTCGTCCACCGGCCAGCGAACGCCAGGATGCGAACCATCTTAACAATGTGCTGGTGTGGAGCCAGAGCCAGCAGCACTATATTCCGCTTAGCAACGTGGTCAGTGACTTCAAGCTGGAGTGGGAAGATCCGCTGATTTTACGCCGCGACCGCAGTCGCGTACTGACGGTGCAGACCGATCCTAACCCGCTGAGCAGCGATACTTCCGGTGACATTCTGGCGCGGGTGAAGCCGCAGATTGATCAGATCCCTCTGCCACATGGTTACAGTATTGAGTGGGGAGGCGACGCAGAAAGCTCCAGCGATGCCCAGCAAGGGGTATTCACGACATTACCTATCGGCTATCTGGTGATGTTTGTCATTACAGTGCTGATGTTCAGCTCACTGAAAAATGCCGTTGCTATCTGGCTGACAGTGCCGCTGGCGCTGATCGGCGTGACGCCAGGCTTTTTAATCACCGGCATTCCGTTTGGCTTTATGGCCCTGATTGGTTTACTTAGCCTCAGCGGTATGTTGATCCGCAACGGTATTGTGCTGGTTGAGGAGATTGAGCAGCAGAAACAGGCGAAACCGCAACACGAAGCCATTCTCTACGCTGCTACCTCGCGTTTACGGCCGATTTTGCTGACTGCCTTTACCACGGTGCTGGGCCTTGCGCCGCTGCTGCGCGATGTGTTCTTCCAGAGCATGGCGGTGGTGATTATGTTTGGTCTGGGCTTTGCCACCGTGCTCACCTTGCTGGTATTGCCGGTGATTTACGCCTGCTTCCATCGACCCACCTCTGGCGTCTCGCCATGAATGTCACCGGGCTCAATGTGATTAAAACCATGGGCTGCATGGCGGCGGTGACCTTTTTCACCCTGTATAACACCTGGGATCGCTACGATTATGATTACCACTGGATTCTGGCCTTTCTGACGTTTATCTCCACCATCGCCACCCCGCTGTTTTTTGTGGTGGCCGGCATTATGGATGCACGCGCCGAGCAGGACCTGCGCTGGCAACTGACGAAAATCAGGAATGTGGTGATCGTTTTTCTTTTCTGGATGACGGTGTATTACCTATGGGAGCCTTATCAACGCGGCTACCTGATTCAGCCCTGGTTTGTGTTTTCTTTTGTCGTGATTTACAGCTTTCACCCGCTGGTCGCCTGGCTCAGTCTGCATCGCATCACCTTTGCCGGTCTGGTGCTGACCCTGTTGCTGTTCTCTTATGGCTATGATCTGCTTGCGGTACTGTATCCCGAAGTCAGCCTGTTTCGCCTCGAGCCGCAGTATCGCATCTGGACCTGGTTGCTGTTTTATCTGACGGGGCAGTTATTATGCGAGCCCGTTATTGCCGAATGGCTCAACCGGCGGAATGTGACGCGTGCGGCAGCGATTGCGTTGCCCTTCATCTACCTGTTTACCTGGCTCTACGAGCAACACTTTTTCTTTGCGCTGTTTAAGGCCGACCGAAATGCCTTTCTTCTGACCGGCTCACAAATCTATTTGCTGGTGGTGGTCCTGGTGGTGGCCGCCAGCCGCGTGCGCTTCCGTCGCAATGTGGTGTTCAAGGAGACGGTGCTCGCTACCATCAGCAAAACCATGACCGGCGTGTACATTCTTCACTATTCCGTCTTTGATCTCATCACGGCATGGATCCCAATCAACTCGCTGGCAACCAAACTGGCGCTGCTGGTCGTCACCTTCGCAGCCTCGGTGCTGATCTCACAACTGATCCTGGCCAGTTCCTGGCTTAAAAAAGTCATCACCCTTTAAGGCAGCGCAGCAGGTCGCTTTGCTGACTACAGACAATGCGGGCATTAATTTGCGCCATCATCACGTCAAAGAACGGATTAGATGTGTTGCGCATCAGCGTATCCAGCCCCACCGTTAGGCTGGAGGTCTCTCCACGCAGTGAGATAGTCCCCAGGCTGATGCCATAGCGGTTTTTCTCTGTTGGCTCGCGTCCATACAACGAATCGGTTAACGGGAAGGGCACCGCGATGTGCGACAGCGAATACATATCCTGCGGCCATGCGATGTGCAGGGGTTGCGTGACCTCCGTGCTTTGGTCAGCCGCGGTGGTGCGCGCCACCGTCTCATAGGTGGTGGCTGACGCATTGGTGATCACCGTGGTCGCGTAGTGGCGCGGGGCAGCAGGCAACAACGTGTTCACCGCCGAGTAGAGTGAAGGTCGGAATAAGGCGCGTAAATTGGCCGCCTGATTGATATCAAAAATCACCAGCTTGCTGCCGTTGTCAGGCAAATATTGGTAGAGCGCGTTGACGACCGCACGCGTGCTGACGGTGGAATCCAGCACCGACTGGAATGTCAGTATGGGGGGTAAGTGGCTTAATTGTCCTGTGCGAGACAGCTGTACAATCTGATCCTGCAGCGCCTGGGTTAACAGCCATGACTGGCGTGCCGCCCGCACCGGGAAAGAGTTGTATTTGAAAGGGTTATACTCTGGCACGATATTCAGCCACGCCGCCTTGGCAAACACCGGGAACACCGCGGGCCAACCGGCCAGCCCGGCAAAGCGCGCATAGGCGGTGACGCCGATCATCGGTGACAGCAACACGATCTGCTGCGGTTTACGCAACTGGCTGTCCTGCTGGCTGTCGAGGGCATATTTCATCGCCAGCGCCCCCCCATTCGAGTAGCCCACCAGATGCAAGGGAACCTGCGTGCCGGCCAGCCGTGTGGCTTCACGCACTGCTAATCGTGTCACGGCCAGCCAGCTTTGCCAGTCTACTTTGGTCAACGAACCCGGTGCCGTGCCGTGTCCTGGCAGTCGCGGTACAACGGCGATAAACCCTTGTTGCTGATAGGCCTGCGCCAGATAGCGCACGCTGTAAGGTGAGTCAGTTAAGCCATGCATCAGGACAACCGCGCCCTTCACCGTGCCCATGGGTTGCAGCACAAAGGAGCGGTTCCAGTCGGTCTGGAATCCTTCAGGATTAACCGGGCTGTGCGGGTTAAAACGGTTAAGCGAGGTTTTCTCCTCATCGCTGAGTGTATCGCTCACTTCGCTTTTCAAATCGCGGAAAATGATATCTTCCTGTGCCAGATAATCGGCGAAGCTGGCATGATCAATACGGTCTGCGGTCATTTCATCCGCGGACCAGGTATGCCAGCGATGCAGTGGCGGCCCTTGTTCAGACTGATAGCCGCGTATCAGCAAAAACATCAGCAGCAGAGCCAGAAGACCCACGATCAGGCGCTTAAACCCTTTTATCAGGGTGTCAGAAGCCATAGCGGAACCAGGCGAACAGCACATTACCGTTGTTGTAGGACCCCGGAATGTAGGTGAACTGCACATTTAAGCGTTTATACCCGGCTGAGAACAGGGGCAGAACAATCGGCAGCGGCACATAGTTGGCAAAGTCATCGCGTGCGGTGACGCCCGCCGTCAGTCCCAGCCCCAGGCGGAAATCGCGGGCCTGATCGAGATACCAGCCCTTCTCCCAACCGTATCCAATGATCGGCTGCCATTTATTGTGTGAATCTTTGAAGGCCATGGCGTAGAGCGCACTCCAGTCGCCGTCTTCGTTGTAACGTGAGACGCCCAGTCCCCCACCCCAAGGTGATTCGTTGTAGTTGTCGGTTTTCTCTTTGTCGTAAGCAAAACGGGCATGCCAACTAATAAACGGGAGATAGAGGTCGGTATATTGCGGTTGCTCCCAGGTTTGTGAAACGTCCTGTTTGAGCCATTCCCAGCCATCACTTAGCGTGCCAGCTGCACCGGCGGGTAAAACCCATAAACTCAACGTAAAAAGGAATAAGGTCAGAAAACTACGCATGGGACATCCTTCTGCAAAAGCACCGATGATAGTGGTCAAGAGAAACAGCCAGCGTGATCTGTATGCCCATTCTGGGCAGCAATTCAGTCAATATTATAGTTGTTTAACAGGGGTTGAGTTCTCTGCATCTCATCGGACATCTCGTGGTCCCCGCGAGACAGGCCAATCAAACATTACCCCGAGTATTAAATAATCCTCTCTTAGACTTATTACCCCTGAAATATTCGAGTAATATTGGTCTTATATTAGGCCCACGATGTCAGCGATTTAATAAGAGTATAAATGCGTAAAAGTGTTCTCTCCGATAGTACGCCGCGCCTGTTAAATACCTCATTGGGTAGAAGCATGGCGGTATTTTTACTGCTGGTCAGCCTGCTGGTGATTGCCATCAATGCCTGGTCCCTCTGGCACTCCTGGCAGCAGCATCTCACGGAAAAAGAAGAAGACGCGCGCAACCTCTCCTTGTCACTGGCGAAACAGGCGGAGGATGCCTTTCTGCAAGTGGATATTACGCTGGCAGATGCGGTGCGGCAGCTACGACAAAACGGTAACGAGTTTGCCGCCACACCCCAGTTTTTACACCAGATTAAAGATCAGCAAAGTAAGTTGCCGCAATTGCACGGCCTGTTTGTTTACGACACGGCGGGCCATTGGGTGGCGTCATCCGGTAACTTTGTGCCGACTAATGCCAGTAATGCCGATCGCGATTATTTTATCTGGCACCAGACGCATGACAGCCTGGATATTCACATCAGCCATGTGATTCGCAGTCGTTCAACAGGTGACTTAGTGATACCAGTATCGGTTCGTTTGAACGACAGTGCGGGTAAATTTGCCGGCGTGGCTTTGGCAACGGTGAAGGTGGACTATTTCCGTCAGTATTACAGCTATTACACGCTCGGTGAGAAAGATGCTCTCGGGCTGATTCTCGCGGATGCCACGGCACTCTATATTCGCCCCTTCCCCGACAGCTATATTGGCCGCACTCTCTCCGCCAGTCCGTTGTTTAAAACGGAGCTTAAAGCCGCCTCCAGCGGCAGCGCAACGTGGAAATCAACGCTGGATGGTGTGGAGCGTGTGTTCGGCTATGCTCGTCTGGAACGCTATCCGTTGATCGTCACCGCGGGTTATGACCTGAGCCGACTGCGCATGGAGTGGTTAACAGCTAACCTCACCAACGTGCTGCTGAATATTGTTTTGCTATTTACCATCGCTGGCATGGGCCTGTTTGTATTACGCCAGGTCGGCACCAATGTGCGCAACCAGATTGAACTGACCCATGTGCGTGACGAACTGACCACCATCAACCATACCTTGCAGTCGCTGGCCTTGGTGGATGGCCTCACCGGCCTTGCTAACCGTCGTCAGTTTGATGCCCTGCTGGAACAAGCGCTGCTGCGATCGGAAAAGACCAGCGATCCGTTATCGCTGGTGATGATCGATATCGACTATTTCAAACGCTATAACGATACCTATGGTCACGTGGCGGGGGATGAATGCCTGCAAGACGTCGCGCTGGCATTAAAAGACAGCGTGCATTATCACGGTGATGTAGTGGCGCGTTATGGCGGTGAAGAGTTCGCCATTATTCTGCCCTGCACCTCACCACTGGAGGCGCAAAAAGTCGCTGAACGCGCCGTGAGCCTTGTTGCGGAAACGGGTATCGCGCATGAAAGCACCGAACTTACGACTGGCGTGGTCACCGTCAGCGCGGGCTACAGCACCCTGACCTCCACAGGCCAGCCTGGTGAGGCGGAACAGTTGAAACTGGATGCCGATAAAGCACTTTATCAGGCAAAACGCGGCGGGCGTAATCGTGCGATGGCGTAGTCATGGTGTTTATTCGTTTTGCGGCAGCGACAGCAACTGGCGCGGTAGTTGTGTCAGTCGTTCTGCGCCCTGTGGAGTCACGCGCACCGTTTCGCTAAAGGCCAGGCTCTGCGCGGAAATATACATGTGGAACACCATATCTTCCTCCAGTAACCACTCGGCTTTCGCATGGAAGCTACAGGAAAAATCGCTCGGGCGCGGCGTGCGGGTATACAGCCCCAGCGCATAGCCGGTGATGTTGGGATAGTCAGCACGCAATCCGCTGTTCAGTACTGCTTCACGCGCAATCGCATCCACTTCACAGGCGCTCACTCCCGGCTTCATTGCCGCCAGTTGGCGGTCCTGAATGGCAATCAGTAACCGCGCCAGTTCCGCCCGCTGAGGCGAAATCTCTCCGACAATAAACGGCCGCATCAGCCGCGCACTGTAGTGCTGCACTTTGGGGATCAGCTCTACGTGCAGTACATCACCGCGCTGTAAACGCTGTTCGTGCCCAGTGGCGTGCAGGAAACCATTATCACCGCTGGCGATAACAATCGGTCCCGTTTCCCCGGTATCGGCACCCAATTGCAGAAACTGTCCGGCAGCCAGCGCTGCGACATCGCGCACGCGCCAGCCCTCAAGTGCCTGGTTACCAATGCTCTCCAGCGTGACATCTGCTATTGCCGCTGCCTGACGTAAGGCCGCTAATTCTGCCGGGAATTTTACACTGCGTAGCCGGTCGCTGACGCCGTTGAGATCGCGCCACTCTACCTGCGGAAGATGACGTGACAGCTGCTGCCAGCTGTGCACGGTCATACCGTAGGAGTGGAAATCCGCCCCAATGCGACTCTGTTGATAACCACGCCGCACCAGACTCTGTGCCACTGCCAGCCAGGGATCAGCATCGTCGCGATAGCTCTCTACCACCAGCTGCGGTGACTGGCTGCGGCACGGTGCCTCATCCAACTGGCGCAGCACCATCCAAGGCTCCCCTTGCAGAGGAACCATGCAGGCGCGATACAGGGTTTCAGACACGGTGTAGCCCGTCAGCCAGGCCAGCAGTTCACCATGATCAACGATCATCACCTCGACGTTGGCCTGCTGCATGGCAGCGCGCAGGCGACTCAGCGCGGCAGTCATCATCAGTTGCTCTCTACTGGTTGGCAGATTTCAAGGATGGCGAGTAAATAGATGCGCACCATATCGAGGAATTCGGTGATCTCGACGCGCTCATCCGGCATGGTGTTGTATTTACCGCCTGGGCCACAGACGATGCCTTCCATTCCCGCATGTTGATAGAAATGCGCCGCATCGGTGCCAAAGAAAGCCGGTGGGGTGATCACACCCGTCGGTTGTTCGGTGCCGCGCACGGTTTTCCAGCCGCGATTGACCGCTTTGACAATCGGTGACTCTGGCGAGACCTCAAACGGCAACATGGTGGGTTTGTCGCGGATACCATCATCATATAACTCGGCTTTCAAGCCAGGATAACGTTGGCAGAGCGTATCCAGCAGCGCTTGCAGATCCGCCAGCACACCTTCCACTGTTTGGCCTGGCGCAAAGCGTGCCGATCCTTTCAAACGCACGAAGTCAGCCACCTGCGGCGGTCGCCACTCCTCCAGTTCACGCCCCAGGGCGCCATGCACGGTACCAATGTGCCCGCGGTTCACCTTCAGGTGCTCGTCACTTTTCGCACCACTGAAAACCATGCCGTTGATTTGTGGGATCAGCTCCACGGCGGCGCTGATCGCATCCACGGCCTCTTCACGCTTCGACAGATGACGCGTATCGCCCGTCAACTCGATGGTGAACATCAACGAACCGGCATGCATAGTGAGTGCCTGCAGATCGGTGGGTTCCGCATTGATAAAGTAGTCGGCACGCACGCCCTGCTCAATCGCCGCCAGGGTGCCAATACCGCCCTGCAGCTCGCCGACCACATAGGTTAGAATCACATCGCCTTTCAGCTTCACTCCCGCATCGATCAGGGTTTTCAGCGCACAGAAATAGGCCGCATCGCCTGCTTTCATGTTGGAGACGCCAATACCGTAGATAAACTGGTCGTCAATTTTTCCCGCCCAGGGATCGACCGTCCAGCCTTCGGTAACAGGGTTGGTATCCAGATGCCCGTTAAACAGCAGGCTGTTGCCGCCACCGCTGCCCACCAGCCGTCCGATGGCGTTGAGGCGATCGCCGGGTACCTTCTGCAATTCACTTTCCAGTCCCAACTGCGCCATCTGCTCGGCCATATATTTGGCTAACTCGCGCTCGCCGTCAGTGGCGCTGTAACTTTTGTGTTGCACCATTTTCGCCAGAAAAGAGAGACAAAACTCGCGATCAATATGATGAATTAACTGTTCAGGATTCATGCGTTTCTCGTTAAGCAACGGATTGGGATAAGTCGGGAACATGCACCGCTTCAAGCAGAGCACGGGTGTAAGGATGTTGCGCCAGCGCGGTCATGTTCTCACCGGGCAGCACTTCCACCACATCACCGCGATACATCACCGCCACGCGATGGGCGATTTGACGGATCAGGTTGAGGTCGTGGGTAATAAACAGGTAAGCCGTGCCGTAGCGGCGGCGCAGCTCCAGTAGCAGCTCAATAATGGTGGCCTGTACCGACACATCGAGCGCGGCAGTGATCTCATCACAAATGACTAAATCCGGCGGATGAGCAAAGGCGCGCGCGATGGCCACGCGCTGTTTCTGCCCGCCCGACAGCGCATGCGGATAGCGCGAAGCAAATTCTGCTGGCAGGCGCACCTCTTCCAGCAAGCGTGCCACCGCTTGCGCTTCGGTTTCACCCGATGGCAGACCGTACAAACGCAGCGGACGCGCAATGATCTCGCCGATGGTCATGCGCGGATTGAGTGAGGCATCCGGATGCTGGAAAATCATCTGCACGCGGCGGCGATACTCCTTATCCATCTGCGCACGGCCCTGCAATGCGTAGCCGCAGAAATCCAGTTCACCGCTGAACGGCACTAACCCAGTAATGGCTTTGCCCAGTGAGGACTTACCCGAACCCGACTCCCCCACCACACCCAAAATTTCGCCCTGATGCACGGTCAGCGCCACCGAGTTGGCCGCGCGCGTGGTATTGGCCTCGCGCTTCAGCAGGCGATCGAGAAAGCCCTGTTGGCCGTAATCGATGGTGAGATTGTCCAGCGTCAGCAACGGCTGCGAACCAGCGGTATCCGCGATCAGCCGCTGTTGAGGATTGGGCACCGCCGCAATCAATTTGCGGGTGTAGCTGTTTTGTGGTGCGCTAAACAGGCTGTGAGTATCAGCCTGCTCCACGATGCGCCCCTTATCCAGAACGCAGACCCGGTCGGCCACTTTCGCCACCAGCGCCAGATCATGAGAAATATAGAGAGAAGCCACCCCGGTCTCCTCGCGCAGACGTTCGTAGAGATCGAGGATTTGTGCCGAACTGATCACGTCCAGCGCCGTGGTCGGCTCGTCAAAAATCATGCAATCCGGCTGACAGGCAAAAGCGGTGGCGATCAAAATACGCTGCTTCTCGCCCCCCGATACCTGATGCGGATAACGGCGCATCATGCGCGCCGGATGCTTTAGTTCAACATCATGTAGCAGTGACTCACCCAACTCCTGCGCTTCTCGCGCGTTTAAGCCGCGATGACGGCGCAACACTTCCGTCACCTGCTCACCGAGCGTCAACGTCGGGTTGAGCGAGGCGCTGGGATCCTGAAAAATCATCCCCAGTTTTGCGCCACGCAGTGCCATCAGTTTCGGGGCCGGCAAACTCAGCAGGCTCTCATCGTTGAGGCGAATATCGCCCCATTTTTCCTGCGCATTACTTGCCAGCCAGCGCATGATCGCCCAGCCCAACGTGGTCTTGCCGGAACCGGATTCACCGACTAAACCCAGTACTTCACCCGGCATCACCTGCAGGCTGATGTCACGCAGTACCGGCAGTGCCTGGCCATTTTGCAACGCGTAATCCAGGCTGTAATTTTCCACCGACAGCACCGGTGCAGGTTTCACGTTCATCCGTGGCTCCTTGGGTTGAGCACGTCTCGCAGCCCGTCACCCAGCAAATTAAAACCAATCGCCACCAGCGCAATAGCTAAGCCGGGGATCATCATCATCCACGGGGCGCTGAAGAAGTAGGTTCGCGCCTCTGACACCATCAACCCCCACTCCGGCTCGGGAGGTTGCGCGCCTAAGCCGAGGAAACTCAATGTGGCAAACAGCATGATGGCAAACGCAACGCGGATAGTGGCTTCAACGATGATGGGGGCAAGAATATTCGGCAGCATCTCGCGTAGAATGATGTAGTGCCCGGCTTCGCCACGGGCAATCGCCGCATTGATGTAATCCTGCTGACGCGCCGCCAGTGCCACACTGCGAGAGATGCGCACCATGCCCGGCACAAAGGCAATGGTGATCGCCAACACCGCATTCATGCTGCTCTGCCCCAGGGTACTGACAATCAGCAACGCGAACAGCAGGCTGGGGATCGCCATCACCGCATCCATGGTGCGCATCATAAATTCATCGATCTTGCCGCCGAGGTAGGCACTCGCCGTACCCAGCACCGAGCCAATCACCATCGCTAACGCGGTCGCCAGCAGCGACAGCAAAATCGTGGAACGTGCACCTACCATCACCCGGCTGAAAATATCGCGCCCCATCTGGTCGGTGCCAAACCAGTGCTCTGCACTTGGCGGCTTGTAGCGCGTCAGAATCGAAATCGACTCCGGATCAAAGGGAGCAATATGCGCCCCACCCACCACCATCAGCAATGCCAGCAGGATAATCAGTACGCCCACCGCCCCCTGTGGCGATCGCAGTAACCGTTTTACAATCTCAGGCATAGGAAATTCGCTTATCCAAAGTCACGTAGGCCAAATCTGCCAGGAAGTTCACCACCGAATAGGTCGCGGCCAAAATCATCACGCCCGCCTGAATAGTGGGAAGATCGCGCGCCTGTACCGCCACGATCAGCTCGCGGCCAATCCCAGGAATGGCGAATATCTCTTCCACCACCACAATCCCACCGAGCAGGTAGCCCACATCTAACGCCACTATGGTGATGGTCGGCAGCAAGCCGTTACGCAGTGCATGACGCCAGAGAATGCGCCGACGCGATAACCCCTTCAGCCAGGCGGCGCGGATGTAATCGGTATGCAGCACGTCCACCATTTCTGAACGCACCATGCGGGAGACGTGCGCCACCAAAATCAACGCGACGGTGAGCGAAGGCAGGATCAGGTGCTGGACGCCGCTGACGAAGTTCTCACTCAGCGGCACATAGCCGGTAGCAGGCAAGATCTGCCAGACATCGGCAAACAGCAGTAGCACCAGCGTGGCGGTGACAAATTCAGGGAAAGAGATGCCTATGTAGGAGATCACGCTAACCAACACATCGGCGGTCTTGCCGCGGCGCACCGCCGCCCAGATCCCTAGCGGGATGGCGATCACCAGCATCAATACCAGCGCACAGGCCGCCAGCAACAGCGAACGAGAAAGCGCCGTTAGCAATGTCGGCCCTACCGCCAGGCCATTGCGCATTGAGACGCCAAAATTGCCTTGCAATGCCTGCGTCAACCAGTGCCAGTATTGCAGCCAGGCGGGTGCGTCCAGCCCTAAACGTTCACGCACAGCGGCGAGTGCCTCCGGCGTGGCGTTTTGGCCGAGCAAGGTGACAGCGGCATCCGCTGGCAGCAGCTGCGTGATGCCAAACACCAGCAATGACACCACCAGCAAGGTGTAGATCATCAACAACAGACGTTTAAGCAGATAGCTCGCGGTCACGGTCTCTCCTTAAACAGCGCGTTTTGGCGCTTTGTCGGTCAGCCAGGTGTGATCAAGGCGGAACACCGCACCGCGTGGATGCAAGTGATAGCCCGCAACGTGATCACGGCTGGCGGCCAGCAGATCGAAGAAGGTTGGGATCAGCGACGGCACTTCGTCATGCATCAACTGCTGCGCCTTGCCGTAGAGTGTGGTGCGCTGCGCATCGTCATGGGTTTCACGTGCGGCATTCACGGCGCTATCAAAATCGGCGTTGTTCCAGCGCGTTTCATTCCAGGATGCGGTTGAGGTGTAGAGCAGTGAAAACACCGCATCTGGCGTCGGCTGCATGTTGTAAAAGCCAACGTAGAAGTTGCCCTTTTTCCACACCTGATCGAGATAGGTGCTGTGCGCCATGGTTTGCACCTCAATGCGGAAACCGCCCTGCTTAGCCATTTCACGCAGCGCGATACCCAATTGCGTTCGGGTCGCCGGTTTGTCCGATGCGATCAGCGTGAGGTCGATACCCTTGGGATAGCCTGCTTCGGCCAGCAGCGCTTTGGCTTTGCTGTAATCCACCGCTTTCTTTGCCAGGTTGGCAAAGTATGGATAAGCCGCGTTGATCGGCGTGTCATTACCCGGTGAGCCGAGGCCATCGGCAACAAAATCCACCGACGCCTGGCGATCCACACAAAGTGCCAGCGCCTGACGCACGCGCACATCGTTAAAGGGTTTTTGATCGCAGCCCATGTTCACGTTGAGGAACTGGCCGGAAGCAACGCGCAGTGGCAAAACACCGGATGACTTGGAAAGACGCGCGAACTCACTCGATTGCGCGCTCAACATCAAATCGGTATCGCCCGAGATCAGTGCTGAACTCTCTGCGATACCATCGGGATACACCACCACTTCGACACCATCAAGATACGGGCGCGTCGGATCGTAGTAATGCGGATTACGCTTCACCACAATCTTGCGTTCAGGATCGTAAGAAACCAGCATGAACGGACCCGCGCCCAACGAGGCTTTGCTCAACTTATCAAACTGCCCTTGGGCAATGCTGGCGGGGATGATTTTGGCATCGGGATAGGCCAGCATCACCGGCAAATCCGCGTAGGGAGCGTCGGTTTCAATCAATACGGTGTTGTCATCTTTGGCACTTACTGCTTTGATCGGGCCGATGTTGTGTAACGCCGGTGAAGCATTTTTCGGATCAAGCAGAGCTTGCAGGCTGGCCACCACATCCGCAGAGGTTAAGGGGCTGCCGTCGCTAAATTTGAGGTTGGGCCGCAGGGTAAAAGTCCACTGCTTGAGATCGTCACTTGCCTGCCAAGATTGCGCCAAATCGGCTTCGGCTTTCATCTCTTGTGTCAGGCGGGTCAGGCCGCTGTACAGCAACTCCGCCACCAGATACTCCGGGTTGACGCGTACCTGATGCGGATTCAGCACGCTAACGGCCTGATCGACACTGATACGCAGCACGCCGCCTTTACGCGGTGTGCCGCCTGGCGTGGCACTGGCGACCTGCGCGGCATGGGCCGAGAACGACCAGGGCAGCATGGCTGCACCGGTCAGAGCGGTTGAGCTGGCGATAAACTGTCTGCGGTTTAACCCTTTCATTGCGCACATCTTCTCTTCCTCGTTAATGAGTTAAATACCCTGGGTTGGCTGAAAATCATCGGCGAGATACGCCAAAATGGACTGCGAAAGTGCGATCACATCTGCCATCGTTGTGAACTCATCGGCGGCATGAATGCGGTTATCGGGGCGGGCTAAGCCGCCGAGTAAAATCTCTTGAATACCGGCCTGTTGTACCCAGCCCATGTCAGAACTGGTGGACGAACCCCAGGGTTTAAACGCCTCACGGGGGAAGCCGAAACCTTGTGTAAGTGCGGCCTGCCAGCGCGGCCAGTGTGGGCCGTAAGGATCGGCAACCGGGGCGAGATGACCAATCAACTGCAAGCTGACATCCAGTGCGCGGCTGCCATCCATCGCCTGATCGATGCACTGCGTGAGTTCCTGCCAGACATCGTCAAATGCTTCTTCCGGCGCATAGCGGCGATTGATCAGCAGTTCAAACCGTTCCGGGATGGTGGAGCCTTTGCTGCCGCCGTGGGCAGAGGCCAGGGTCAGCAGTGAGGTGAGTGGTTGCCCCTGATAATGCGGCGGTGATGGCATCACTGAGGTGCGCTGTTCCACTTCACCTTTGAGTTGGTACAGGGCGTTCATCAAGGGGAGTGCCGCTTCGATAGCATTGATACCCAGCAGCGGATCGCCGGAGTGCGCTGAGCGCCCGGTGATCACCACTTTAAGATCGATGCTGCCAAAACAGCCCGCCCAAATGCGCGGCACCGCACCGCCGTTGAAGCTCAGCAAGTGCCCGGAGAACAGCTGCTGTTCCGCCAGGTAACGAATGCCGGGATAGAGGCCGCCCTCTTCATCGGTGCACAGCAAGAAAACCGGGTTGAAGCGCAACGGCAGATTACAGGCCTGCGCTGCGCGCACCGCTGCCATCGCCGCCACGATGGTGCCTTTCATGTCTGCCGCACCACGTCCATACAGCTTGCCTTCTGCCACCGTGAGCGCCAGTGGCGGAAAACGCCAGCCATCACCGGCAGGTACGGTATCGGTATGGAAGTAGAGATTGCAGTTTTCTGCCGCCCCGCTGTTGAGTGTCGCAAGGACGTTCACTCGATCGCCCTGCGCGCTACCATCCGGTGCCTGCCACAGATGTTCGGGCACGGAAATACGCTGGCAACTGAAATTCATCGGCGTTAGCAACTGCATCATCAGGTCAGCAAATTGCCCGTATCCGTTGCCCGGTGGGAAGCAGGTATCCACCGCTAACATGCGCCGCATATCGTCAGTGATTTGATCGGCATCACCCGCTATTTTTTCTATCGCACTGTTAAGGCAAGAATTTCGCAACATAGGATGTTCGTCTGTTGTATTTCTATATAGTTTATAGATAATGCAATTTAACGACGCAGGTCAATCGGTAATCAGAAACATGCAAAAAAACTATGACGCAGGCGACACACCGCAATTCACTCGGCTCAGTGAAGGCGAAGGCGCACCGCTGTATGAAGTGGTGAAGCGGCATATCAGTGAATCCATCCTGCAAGGTGAGTTACCCGCTGGCACCATTTTGCCGAGCGAAAATAGCCTGGCAGCGAAGTTTGGTGTGTCGGTGGGCACGGTGCGCAAAGCGCTGGCCGCGCTGACCACGGAAGGGATGCTGATGCGGCGACGGAAAACGGGCACGGTGGTCACTGGCTGGGCGCCATTGCACAATCTCAGTCACTTCTTCCAGTATTTCCGCTTGCACGATAAGGCAGGCGGGCTGCTGCAATCTGAAACCACATTGCTGGATTATCAGATCGGTCAAGCCACGCAGGTTGAAGCGGAGAAACTACAAATTGTGGAGGGTGATGAAGTGATTCGCCTGAAACGACAGCGTCGGGTAAAAGGAATGGCTGCCATGCATGAACGTCTGGTGTTGCCAGCCGCGCGTCTGCCCGATTTTCCACCCGCCGACCAGTTGCCACCGCTGTTGTACCGGTATCTGTTTGAGCACTACGATTTGCGCGTCGCCGCAGTACGTGAACAGATCACCGCACAGCTCGCTGATGAGGAAGATGCCGCCTTGCTGGAACTGACGTTACCGCAAGCCGTTATGGTGATTGATGAAGTGTCATTTGACCAGAGCGCAATCCCGGTGATACTGGCGCACCATCGATTCAGTACCGAGCACTTTATGTATGTGAACGAGGTGCGTTAAAAACACGTCACGCCCTGCTCTCTCACAGGGCGTGAGACATATCAGCGTTATTTGGCCGCTGCTGCCGCTTCTTTCACCCAACCGTCAAAAGTGGCCTGATGGGCGTGGATCCAGCCATCAACGTGGCGCTGAATATCGTCGCTCGAAGATTCACCCGCGTGCATACGTTGATTCTGCGCGTTCACGTCAGCCAGTGACAGTTTGACGATTGCGAACAATTTGGCGGCTGCCGGATTTTTCTCCGCCCAGGCTTTATTAGCGACAACATGTTCGTTGTTCGGCTTAAAACCATAATTCTTGCCATTCGTCAGCGCTGTATTTTCATTTTTCTGTGAGCCCGGTGTGGCAGAGAAGGGAACCGTAAGCCACACCACATCTCTACCCGGTTTTAATTCATCGCTGACCCAGTAAGGCGTCCAGGTGAAATAGAGCACCGGCTTGCCGGTTTTATAGCGCGTCAGGGTATCAGCAATAATGGCAGAATAATTTCCCTGATTCTGCTGCACGGTATTACTTAGGCCATAAGCGGCGATTTGCGCGCTAATTACCTGTCCACATACCCAGCCAGGATTACAACCGGCCAGATCGGCTTTGCCATCGCCATTGGCGTCAAACAACTTCGCCAGTTTCGGATCTTTCAGCTGCGAAATATCCGTGATGTGGTATTTGTCCGCGGTTTTTTTATCAATCAGATAACCCTGCGCTGCACCGCTGATATAGGTGCCCTGCCGATAAAATTTCGCGTCGCCACCCGCTGCGTTATACATATCTTTTTGCAGGGGTTCCCAGTTCACCGCCATGTAGGTGGCATCTCCGGAGGCAATCGCCGTATAGGCCACGTTGTAATCGACCTCTTCCGTGGGCTTAACTTCATAACCTAGCTTTTCTAACGCTCTGTTAATCAATTCAGTTTGAAACGATTCTTCTGGCAAGGTGCTCTGCACCGGCGAGACAGTGACGCCTTTGCCCGGTAATTCGGCAGCACACACTGCAGATGAACTGATTAACGCAGCGAGAGAAACAACAAGCAGACTTTTCCTGGTCATAATGGAAACCTTATTATTTTTTAATGCCAATAAATGGCGTAAGAATATCTCTGCAATTAAGAGATAAAAGAGGGAATAACTGAGAGTTGAAGGCTACTGCTGGAGATAATGGCGCGCGTAACGGAGACGGGTGTTGTAAGTGGTGAAAAACGATAAGTCAGCATTCATCATTATGATATTGGGTGACAGACCTTGCTTCTGTTTTCAGGCCTGCGACATACACTCCGGTGAATTAATCGTGAACTTACCATACCACAATATTTCGAGGCCGCAACCTTTGAGCCAAATTTTATTGGCGACCTGTCAGGCCGCCAACTTTTTCATATTTTTCGATGCCGCCGCTGTGGCATCCGTTATTTAGAACGGACCCCAGTTAATCGCCACGCCGATCAATAAGGTCACCACGCAAATCGCAAACCAGATAGCGACCACGGGTGCAACGAACTTGATCCATTTCCCGAACGAGATATTCGCCGTTGCCAGCGCCGCCATCAGTACGCCAGACGTCGGGCTAATTGAGTTCACAATTCCCTCACCCAGCAACACCGTTTGCACCGTGACCTGACGCGTCAGCCCAAGATTATCGCCTAACGGTGAGAAGATCGGAATCAGCAGAGCTGACTCGCCCGAGCCCGATGAAATGCCGAAATGCATCAGCGCAGCACTAATAAACATCCCCACCGCCGCAATGGCAGGTGGCACCGGCGCCAGCAGATCAGACAGGAAGCCAACGATAGGATCGAGGATATTACCCTGTTGCAACACCACGGAGATCGCGCCCGCCATCCCGACGATAAAGCCGCCTTTCACCAACTGAGAACAACCGCTCAGGAAGGTATTGGCAATGGCAGAACCCGACATACGGCCAATCAACCCCACCAGAATCGACAAAATGATGAACATTGCTGACATCTCATTGGTCGCCCAGTGCAGTTGCACCGTTCCCACCATAAACAGCAGCAGCGTTAAGGCACAGGTCGCCAGAATCAATTTATGACGACCGGTAATCGCCATTACCGGGGCATTTTCAACCTGGATATCCGCGCGCACATGGCCATTTTTGCGCAGTCGCTTAACGGTAAAGATTAAATAAATCGCTACCGTCAACACAAACAGCAGGTTGGTGATGCCGCGCAATAACATGCCGGAGAACAGTGGCAACTGCGCCAGATGCTGGGTCAGTCCCGTGGTCGCTGGACCTAAGAACGCGACGTTAAAGCCTGCCGCACAGGTCAGGTAAACCAATGCCATACCAATCACTGGCGGCAAACCAAGTGAACGCGCCACCAGCAGACCAATCGGCACAAAGGCCACTACCGAGTTTTGTACCACGCCAGTACTGCCTAGGATGGCAAAAATCACCCCAAAGATCAGAATCAGACGGGTGTCGCTGATTTTGGTGCTGCGTGACAGCGAGTTCAGTGCGGTAGCAATCGCGCCTGTGGCTTCAATCACCGCCAGCAAACCGCCGGTAAACAGGATGAGGAAAATGATTGGTGCTGCTTTAATCACGCCCTGCACAATAGCCATAAAGATTTCGCCGGGATACACACCCGTGCGCGCCACTTCATGCAAGCTTCCCTTAATGGCAAATGTCACACCGTTGCGGGTTTCGTGATCAAACTTGCCTGCCGGGATAATCCAGGTGGCGACAGCCGCCAGCACCAGAATAATAAACAGCAGCAGGTAAGGACTTTGCTCGCTCTTGGCGGGTGTGGGTTGGGTGCCCGCGTGTTTCTCTACATTAACCTGTGACATCGGCATCCCCCAGAATCAAACCCGCCACCAGCGCCGCACGCGCAGGAATATCCGCAATCTGAATATGCTCATGACGCGCATGAATGCCCGCGCCCGTCGCGCCTAGACCGTCCAGCGTTGGAATCCCTAAAGCGGCAGTAAAGTTACCGTCACTGCCACCGCCAACCGATTTGCCTTCCACCGTGAAACCAAGCTGTTGAGCAACGGACTGAGCACGCTGCATCAACACCAATGACTCCGCATTCTGACGCATCGGCGGACGAGACTGTGCACCCGTGACTTCGAGCTTGATGCCCGGCAGATGCGGCTGCAGTTGGGTAATTTCAGCATGAATACGTTGTGCTTCTTCTTCGCTGGTGACGCGAGTATCAATGCCCAGCACCGCTTTATCGGCCACCACATTAACGCGATTGCCGCCCTGCGCGATCCCCACGTTAACGGTAGTACCGCGATCTGGCGCATTCAGCCCATGCAAGAACAGCACCTGATGTGCCATCTCCTGCACCGCACTAATACCCTCTTCCGGGTTATTACCTGCATGCGCGGCTAAGCCAGTAATGGCGACCTGATATTGCCCGGTGCCTTTACGCGCCACTTTCAGCGCACCGCTGCCCGCCACCGCAGGCTCAACCACCAGCACTTGCGCTGAACCCATAGCGTGATGGGACAGCCAGTCGCTGGAGCTGGGGCTGCCCACTTCTTCGTCGCTGCCACACAGGAAAACAATGCGCTTACCTGCCAGCAGGTCCTGCTGTTGTAAGGCACGCACCGCCCAGATGGCCTGCACCAGCCCGGCTTTCATATCCAGCACGCCAGGTCCGTAAAGCTTGCCCTCTTCCTCGCGAATAGCCAGCTCGCCCTCATCCCAGACGGTATCAAAATGACCCAGCACCACAGTCTGCTCACTGCCCGTGCCAAGGGTAAACTTCAGGTGGTTACCGTACTTTTCCTGTACATCAATCTCAGCGTTCACACCCAGACGTTCAGCAAAAATCGCCTGTAGTACCTCGCCGCAGCGATCCACTGCGGCCTTGTTCATTGACGGAGATTCTGCTGCCACCAAGGTTTTGATATCCGAGAGAATTTCGCCTGAATGCTGTTGCAAATAACTTATTATATTTTTCATTACTTCTGTCCTCACCAAGTGAATCCCGAGTATGAGGACAAAATTAGGCTTAAAAAATGGGGTTTAAACGCTATTATTGTTGACCTGAGATCAACAGATAATCAAAACCTATGACGATGCTGCTCTATTCTGACAAAACCATAAGATACCTGTATGAGGTGGGTATTCACGGCGGCATTCGCCGTGCTGCGGAGGCGCTGGACGTTGATCCCGCCGCCATTAGCCGTCAGCTTTCACAACTGGCGCGTGAGATGCGCTTACCGCTGTTGGAGCGACGCGGTCGGAATGTGGTACTGACCGAGGCGGGAAAGTTGCTCGCCGAGGACTACGCGCAGACACATCAACGCCGAAGCCAGCTGGAAAGACGCTTACGCGATTTACGCCACAAGCGCGGCGGTTCAATCACCATGCGCGTCGGGCAAGGCATGGTGGATGAGGTGGTGAAGTACGTGCTTCAGCCCTTCTCGCAAAACTATCCTGAAGTGTTTATCGATATTTTGTCCGGTGACATGCAGACCACCGTCAGTCTGATCACCCGTGGTGAAGTGGATATGGCGGTGGGATTTGGTCCAGTTGGACCACCGGGCGTGAAATGCCATAGCTTTCATCGCGGCCCCATCTGCGCCATCGTGCATCGTGAACATCCGATCGCCTTGTATGAAAAGGTGGATGTCGCCGATCTCGCCGAGTATCCGCTGATTGGCATGGATAAAGACTTTGGCATCCAGAGTTATATGAATGTGATGTTTAACCAGGAAGGGTTGGTGTTCGCCCCGGCGTATAGCTGCAATCTGTTTACCAGCGCGATTGCATTAAGCCAGGCGGGGATGGGGATTGCTTTTATGACCGCCAAAGTCGTGGAAGATGGCCTGGCCTCCCGCAACCTGGTGGCCGTCCCTGTTAACCACCGCATCGCCCGTGAAAGCCAGTGCCATCTGTTACGCAGCGCAGACCACCGCTTCACGCCTGCGGCACAACATTTGTGGCAGTTACTGTGCCAGTTTTTTGAGCAGACAGCGTCAGATGAAATGGCGAGTCTGTGATAGCTCGCGTATGAATTTTTTCTGCACACGGTCAAGATAGGTTCGCAATAAAATCAAAAAATCGAAGGCAACGCGATCCTGGAATGAAAAAAGTATTAAAAGCTCATTATCTCGACAATGTGGTAACCCTCACACCGCAAGTCTCTGCCCTTAAAGTCACTGGTCAGCCGGTATTTTTCAACAAAGCAGATGTACTCATACGGCCAACCTGGCGTTCACTTCTGGCCCTCGACAAGGCTGGAAGTGATTTTTTGGCGGAACGGGACGTAATTCTTCAAGATGATCATTTTTGAATACGGTTGGCCGCAGCAAACTGTAAATTATTGCTGTATGCCAGTGCGCATAAATGCGTACCAATGTCGTTGGGTTGTCATTCATGGCGACCGAAAACGTGTGCAGGCAAGACAGCGGCGAAGCAAATAGATAGCGGCCGCTTAAATCTTTTTACCTAAACAAACGGATTCCACGCGCCCAACATAAGGGCCATAATTTTCAACCTGTTGAAAACCATGCTTGAGATAAAAATCCACCGCGCGCTTATTGATAACACGGGTTGATAGCCGGATTTCTCGATAACCCACCTTTGCTGCCCATGTTTGCAGATACGCCAGAATCGCAGCACCCACGCCAGATACGCTGCGGTCTGAATACATGCGTTTCAGTTCGGCTGCGTCTTGCGACAGGGGTCTCAGTGAACCACATCCCACCGCTCTGCCCTGTTCATCTTTTGCCAGCACCCAGACAGCACGTTCTGCCTCAAGTGCTTCAGCACTGAAGTGGCTTTTGCCGTTATTCCCGGTGATAGCAGCCAATTGAGCAGAGAGTTGTTCGATAAGGTGTTGTGATTCAGGAGCAAAGGGATCGGCGGGTTCGATGGTTATCATTACTGGAACATCCTTTTTGGTTGCCATAAATGACGACCCTACCACGACAATGCACAGGTGCGCATTCATGCGCACCAGGATAATAATGCATTTTAGGCTTAAGTGAGTGGCCTTAAAGACGAATTGCGAGAGATTACTTCTGTTGCTGAAGTTTCGCCTCATCCTCTTTCTTCTTTTTACTGGCCATATGATGACCCACCGCACAGCCCGCAACTGCACCCATCACGGCGTGGTGTGCAACATGCCCGGCAGCGGCACCGACTACCGCGCCCTTGAGACAACCTTCCGCTTGAGCCTGAGAGCTGAATGCCAAAAGCAGCCCTAAAGTAACCACAACCATCGACAGATTTTTCATCACACTTACTTTCCGAAAATGAATAAGGCTGAATAAATTACCGTTAAGTCAGAACAAATGCGTTCAGATTTCACTGCCAAAATGAAGAGATTAAGGGCCGTTTAACAACGGTTGTGGATAGTGCCCAGCACGCTTTCTAGCAGAGCTTGTGGCATGTGGGCAGTGACTTTTCAGCCACCGCCATTGAACAGGCACTGGTGCTTATGATTTCTTCTTCCCTTTGGGCTTCGCCGCGGACACCACCTTGGCCGCTTTAGCCGCCGGCGGCGGCTCACTGGCACCGGTTTCTTCTATAAACTTGTCATAATATTCCCGTGACAGTTTACGGATCGCCTTGCCGATATTGGCGTAATCATATTCATTCAGGTTTGCCAGCGACACACGCCAGGATGGATGCGGTGTGCCGAAACCTTTGCCGGGTAACAGGATAACTCCGGTTTCCTCAGCCAGACGGAACAGTGCCTGATTCGGTTTCATGCGGCCCATCATCCATTTCACAAAATCGGCCCCGTACATCTCCTCTGCCAACTCTTCTAAATCCAGCAAATGGTAGTAGCGGACAGAGTTGCGGTCATCAGGCATCGGTAAGCCCAACTCGCGATACAACGCTTCTTGACGACGCAACACAATTCGCTTCATTTCGGCTTTGTAGGCGGCTGGTTCATCCATCAGGCAGAAGAGTGAGAACAAGGTCATCTGCGCCTGGACGGGTGTGGAGAGTCCCGCGGTGTGGTTAAGCGCAACTGTGCGGCTGTCCGCGACTAAGCGATCAATGAATTTCAGACTGCGCGGGGCGGTAGTGATCGAGGTGTATCGGTGATCCAGCTGTTTTTTCTTCGCTTCGGGCAAATCAGCGATCGCAGCATCAATAATATTATCTTCATGCGTCGCCACCACCCCCATACGCCAGCCTGTGGCACCAAAATACTTGGAGAATGAATAGACCAAAATGGTGTTATACGGGCAGATAGCAAACAACGACACGAAGTTATCCGCAAAGGTCGCATACACATCATCGGTCAAAATAATCAGGTCCGGGCGTTTCTTCACAATATCTGCAATATAGCGCAAGGTATCGTCATCAATTTTAACCGACGGCGGGTTGCTAGGATTGACCAGGAAAAAAGCTTTTACTTTGGGATCTAATAATTTGTCCAGCTCAGCATGGGTAAACTGCCATTTATTAGACTGTGGCGCATCAATATGTATCGTCTTGAGGTTGTAATCGCTGAGTTCAGGGATCTCAATATAAGGGGTGAAGATCGGCATACCCAAGGCAATCGTGTCGCCTTCACTGATCACATGGTTGGCTTTTAGGCTGGCAAACAGATACGTCATGGCCGCCGTCCCGCCTTCAAGCGCATACATATCAAAGTTACCGACAAAAGGATAAGTGCCGATCATTTCTGAGTGAATATATTTTCCGATAATCACTTCACTCAATTTCAGCATGCGATCTGGCACCGGGTAATTACATCCCAAAATGGCTTCACACATTTCGTAGATAAAATCGCCTGCATTGAGTCCCATCTGATCGCGTACGTAGGAGACGGCGGCTTCGATAAAACGCACACCTTCTACTGACTCATGTTGTTTGGCAAATAACTCGAAGCGGGCTTCAATTCCCTCGCGCTGCGGGAATCCGCCCACATGCTCCATATATCGGTAAGAGCGTTCGGCTTCGGTCATAGCAAATAAACCAAACTGGAAAAAACCATGTCGTGGCGTGGTGGCGAGAAAGTTTGGATTACCGCGCCCGGCATTCAACATCAACTGATTACTCTGTACCGCCTGCTGCATCAACGCATCTTTCAGCTCAAACGGACTCAACAGCGCAACCTTTTCCGGATCGTTAAAATTCATGTCACTTCTCCTTGCTGCATCATTGATAAAGCACATTGCCACTCCGATTTAATCCGGAGATGACGACAGATTGTGAACACTACTTCTCTACACCAGTGCGACGACCAGCGGCCCCAACAGCGTTAAAAACACATTGGCTAATGCATAGGTAATCGCGAATGGAACCGTCGGAATGGTATTTTCGGCTTTATCCAGAATCTCACCAAACGCAGGGTTAGCACTGCGGGTGCCACTCAGAGCGCCCGCAAAGACGGCTGTGTTGTCATAGCGCAGAACATATCGGCCAAATAACATGGTGAGCACTAACGGCAGGATGGTCACAACCACCCCAATGATGAGGATCTTCAGCCCTTGGCTTTCAACGGTTTGCACCGCCTGTAAACCCGATGAAATTCCCACAACGACCACAAAGGCGGCCAGCCCGAGATCTTTTAATATCTGAACGGCACCAGAAGGCATGTAGCCGAAAGACTGACGACGAGAGCGGAACCAGCCAAACAACAAACCTGAGAGCAATGCCCCGCCTCCGCTGCCCAACGTCAGCGGAATCGAACCAATTTTCGCGGTGAGCATGCCAATCAGCAAACCCACCACCAAACCCGCCCCCATATACACAAAGTCTGTCTTCGCGCTGGGCACAATGGCATGCCCGGCTTGCTCTACCACCCGTTTAACATCGTTCTCTGCACCAAACACCGTCACCACATCCCCCAGCATGATGAGCGTCTCAGCCGCCAGCGGTAGTGCCTTCCCTTGCCGGGTAATTTGCGAGACATACACCCCATGGCGCACTTCTTTGGCGACAGCCTCTCGGATATCGCCAAAAGTGCGGCTATCGAGTTGTTTGTTGGTGATCACCACATCGCGTTTTTGCATGGTCAGCTCCATGCCCTCTTCTTCCTGCAACTCCTTACCTAAACGACTGGCAACATTGACCACCGCAGCGCGTCGGCCAACCACCAGTACAATATCGCCAGCCTGAAGGGGCATGTCCGGTGTAGGCACCATCACCTGTTTTCCCCTTTTCACGCGCTCGATGGTCACCGGAATGTCTGTCGCGCTCTCAATCGCCTGGACAGTCGAAGCGGGGTTGGCCGTTAACTGAAAAATCCTGCCGACCAATTCTGGCGCTGCAGCTTCTTGCCCCGGCCCATAAACGCGCACGCCTGTCTGCAAGGCGCTTTCGGCTTTTAAGGCATCCTCTTTAATGCTGCGTCCCATAAATTTGGGCAACAAATTGACGCACACCAATATCGCGCCAAACGATCCAAACACGTAGGTCACGGCGTAACCAATCGCCACATTCCCTTGTAAACGCGCAACCTCGTCGGCTCCCAATCCCAGTTTGGCGATAGCATCACCTGCGGTGCCAATAATCGCCGACTGTGTCAGTGCACCGGCAGCAACGCCCGCAGCCAGACCTTTATCCAACCCGAAACCTTTGGCTAGCAGCACCACCGTGAGCAATCCGGTGATGGCAAGTACTGCAGCAAGGATGATCTCTTTGATCGATTGTTTACCGAGCGACCTGAAAAAATCGGGTCCGCTTTCGTAACCTACCGCATAGATAAACAGGGCGAACATTACCGACTTCACACCAGCATCTATCTCTACGCCAACCTGACTCACTAAAACCGCAACCAGCAGCGAGCCCGCTACACCACCCAACTGAAATTTACCGAACTTGATTTTCCCGATGTAATAACCGGCCGCTATCGATAAAAACAACGCAATCTCGGGTGATTTCTGGAACAAATCGTGTAACCAGTTCATGTGCGCACCTCAGGTTCAGAAAGAACAAGACGAACAGCTAACCAGGCTGAAGCGAACTGGCCAGCCCGACGATTAACGGCCCCATAAGGGGCAATACGACGTTGGATATCGCATAGGTAATGGTGTAACCGAGCAGCGGCGTGGTGTTGCCGCAGGCATTTTGAATGGCGCTCAGTGCTGGGGTACTACACTGTTGCCCAGCGATAGCGCCCAATAGCACCGGCGCATTAAGCTTGAGCCAACGATGGCCAATCAGTAGCGAAATGGATGCTGGAATCACGGCAATCGCGATGCCAAGCAAAGGAAGTGTCAGCCCGTACTGCATGATCAATGCCAGCGCTTGAGGTCCGGATGAGAGCCCCACTCCAGCAATGAATCCCGCCAGTCCAAGGTCTTTGAGTAACAACAACGCATCAGTATTCACTCCGTGCCGATCCGCCCGTTTGGCGTGATACCAGCCCAGCACCAAGCCCACAATTAATACCCCACCGCCGGTTCCCGCCGAAAATGGAATACCACCGACAGTGAGCGTGAAGCTGCCAAGCCAGGTTCCCAGTGCGATCGCCACACCAGCAATACCAAGATTGCTTGAGAGTTTGTCGGGGAGTCTTTTACCGATGTGACTCAGCAACGGAGCGGATGCGCGACCATGCGCGGAACTGGCATCGTAAATCTGTAATACGTCGTTTAATTGCACGCGCGTGGCGGGTAGTGCAGGTAAAAGGGCTTCACCGCGTCGGATGGCGACCACATGTGTTCCTGCCGGAAGGGGGAGTGCCTGTAAAGTCTGGTTAGCCCATTCAGGCTCCAACAACACAACATTGTAGGTTGCGAGCGCCATCGCCAGGGAAGAGGTATCGTCGACTTCGCGCCCCACTAACGCCGCCTTTTCAATCAAAGAACCGCGTTCCCCTACCAGCAGAATTTTATCACCGCGCCTCAGTTTGAGGTTGGGCGATAACGTAACGATGCGACCATGACGTTGCACTTGTACGATGCTGCATTGCTGAGTCAGACGCTGCTGGAGGGAGGCAATCGTCATTCCTGCCGCGGCATCAACCCAATAGGCTCGCCCGACAACCGAGGGAAGAGCTGAATTTCCTTCGGATTCGATACGCCCGCCCATGGCAATCCAAAGCTTTTCAGCTTCCACCTGCAAATTAACGCGCAGGAGCAGCGGGAATATCTGGCTGGTAATAATGACGATGGTGATCAGTCCGCATATGTAAGTAATCGAGTATGCCGTCACCACGTTGCCCTGCAACCGCAGAATTTCGCCGGAGGGTAAATCTAAGCGGGATATGGCATCCGTCGCGGTGCCTACCACCGCAGACTCGGTTGCCGCCCCCGCGAGCATGCCTGCAGCCGTACCGGGATCCAGATGCATGATAGCGGTCGCGGTGAGCACCAGAGCCAGTACAACGACAACCTCGATCAAACAAAATATACCCAGCTGAATATTTTTAGCGTTTAAATTGGCAAAAAACTGCGGGCCACCGCTGTAACCCAAAGCAAAAATAAACAACATGAAGAAGATATTTTTGATGTCAGTGTCAACGGAAATATTGAGTTGACCAATAAGTAATGCCGCGATCAGCGTTCCACACACACCGCCAAGTTGGATAGGACCTAAACGTATTTGACCAATGGCGTAGCCTAATGTCAGTGCCAGAAAAATGGCTAAGCCCGGCACTGTCTGCAAAGTCTGCGTAATAAAACCAATGAACGTACCAGACATATCAAATCCCTGGTTAAATCGTTGATCCCGGCGGAGAGCGAGAGAAGCCCCCCCCCTTAGCTATAGGTGCAAAT